>JANMPW010000260.1:0-1661 GCA_031370065.1 Acidobacteriota bacterium | reverse complement strand
TTTCTTCATCCGATAGAGCGTCTTTGGGGTGGCCACCGAGACCTCGACGCCCTCGAAGTCCAGGCGCTGCGACTCGAGGTCCTCGAAGCGAAATGCCTCGCCGAGCCGCGTCAGGATGTCGATGGGGAAACTGTCCGGAGGCACATACTGGACTGCCGGATAGTCGCCCGCCAGTTCCTCGGCCGAGATTTCGTCGATGTGAGGGTCGTGGAAAACGTCGCGAAGGCTTGCCTTCAGGCGTTCGATGTTGTCGGCGCCGGGCGCCACGAACAGGTCGAGGTCGTTCGTGTTTCTGGCGAGGCCGAGCAGGTTCAGGGCGACAGCGCCGAACACGAGGTATTCAACCTTGCGGTTCTCCAGCGCTTGAAGGATCTTTTTGGTGAGTTCGTAGTCCATCGCGGCTCCCCGCGATTGTACAGGCCGATTTGGGCCAGGCCTTGAATCGGTCTATCTCGGCGGCTGATTCTGTCGGGGGTACAGAATCAAGGTCTGACCCCGGCTACGGGACGACGAAGATGGTGCCGGCCATTGCGTCATGGCCCAGGCCGCATACGTTGTTGCAGGAGAAGGGATGGTCTCCAACCATGCTGGCGTCCATCGTGATCGTCTGAAGCGGCAGTTGGGAACCCTGGAGAAGTTGGCCTCCGGCGATGCCGAGCACGGTTATGCTCGGAAGGCCGTGGCTCTCGGGCACGTCCGGCGGATCGGCGTTGTACACATCGAGCTGATAGGTGTGGCCCACCTGGAGCGTGATGGCGGTGCTACCGGTGATGCCGAGGTCGGGCGAAATGAAGGTCCAGTTGAACTGTCTCGCCCGCAAATGGATCAGCGGCGGCGGCGCTGGCGTCGGCGTCGGCGTCGGCGTGATCGTGGGCGAGGTAGTCCGGGTGCGCGGGTTGGTAGGCATGGAGTTGGGAGCGTTTGTCGCGGTGGGTGGCGCCGAGGTCGGCGACACGCCGCCCGGGGTGGGCGTCGCCGTTGGGACGTACTCGAATCTCTGCGTGTCCCATCCGCCGCAGGGGTCCGGGCCCTCTTTCTTGTAGATCTCGACGTGCCCGGTCGCGACCTCGCGCACGGTCATCGTGTACTCGAGGCTCGTCATCGCGCTCCAGAAGATCCAGTAGTGACCGAACGTCGGAGCCTCCAGGACTTTGACGGTGACTTCCGGATTGCCCGGGTCGTGCGTCAGCCCCGGGAAGCTGAACCAGCCGAAGCGGTCGCTGATGGCGATGGCCTGCGCGGGCGAGGGATCGCCGTTGGACGGATCCACCGCGTCGATCGTGATTTCGAAAGGGTGCGCGGCGAGTAGCCGGAGCGTCGTCGAGGCGGAGACGGTGACGGTCGCCTCGGCGGTCGCGCCTTGAACGAGGAGCTTCACAGCATAGTCGCCCGGCTCGGCCCAGGCGTGGGAGGGCGCCGCGGAGTTGGAAGACGCGCTGTCGCCGAAATCCCAGAACCAGGAAGTGGTCGCCGAGGGGGACGTGTCGCGCAGGCGCACGGCCTGTCCGGCGACGGGGTTGGGCGGGTCCACCTCGAAGGTGATGGTGGGCGCCGACGCGGCGCGCGTGAGCCAGGCTGCGGCGATCGCGAACGCCAGGATGCCGGTGCGTCGGAAGAGCTTCAAGCGGGTGTGCCTCAATGGAAAGGCGGGGGCGGCCGCC
>JANMPW010000178.1:0-1868 GCA_031370065.1 Acidobacteriota bacterium | reverse complement strand
GGCAGCCTCGCGTATTGCAGCAAGGCCTGCGCGGATGCCTGGTTCTTCGCCGAGGCCGACGAAGACGAGGATGTAGAGGACAAGAAGAAGATCTGACGGTGGATCTCCGCGCGCATCTTCTCGCGACCCTGGACCGTGCCTTCGACGGCCGCTCGTGGCACGGGCCGAACCTCAAACGGGCGCTCCGGGGCCTGACGCCCGCGGTCGCGTTTTTCCGGCCGGGCCCGGAGCGCCACTCCGCCTACGACCTCGCGCTGCACACGGCCTACTGGAAGTACGTCGTAAGAAGGCGGATCTCGGTCGAGAAGCGCGGATCGTTCCCGATTCCCGGCTCGAATTTCTTTCTCGCGCCGGCGAGACACTCTCCGAAGGAGCTGGCCGCGGCACTGTCACTTCTCCAGCGGGAGCATCGCGCGCTACGTGAGCTCGTGGAGGAATTGCCCGAGCGCGCGTTCGCAGCGCGATTCGGGCGCTGGACCGGCGAGGCCATGATCTCGGGCGCTGCCGCGCACGACCTCTACCACGCGGGGCAGATCCAGCTGCTGCGGAAGCTGTTCTCGGAGAAATAGGCAGGTGGCGGCCGGATCTCAGCGCCGGGCGAACTTGAGGTGAGTGGCCTTCGGGGCGGCCACCGTGCGCACGTGCTCGAGCCCGTGCAGATCGTCTCCGACGCCCTCGAACAGCCGCTCGCCGCTGCCGAGTAGGATCGGAGCGAGGCTGATCTCCATCTCGTCCACGAGGCCGGCGGTCAGATATTGGCGCGCGGCGCTCGCGCCGCCGGCGAGCGACACGTCCTTGCCCCCGGCCGCCCGCTCCGCCTTTTCGAGGGCGGACCCGATCCCGTCGGTCACGAAGACGAACGTCGTTCCCCCCTCGCGCACGAGGGGCTCGCGCGGGTGATGCGTGAGGACGAAGACAGGGTGGTGAAACGGGGGGTCTTCGCCCCACCAGCCGTTCCACGCCTTCGACGCATCCCAGGGGCCGGGGTGTCCGCCGAATATGTTGCGGCCCATCACCGTCGAGCCGATGCCCAGGAGAGACTCTTCGACGACTCGCGCGCTCTCGTTGACTTCTCCGCCCGGAAGGCCGTGCATCACGCGCCAGGCGGCCAGCGGGAACGCCCACTCGTGGAGGCGCATCCCGCCGATCCCGAGGGGGTTTTCCACGCTCTGCTCCGGTCCGGCGACGAAGCCGTCGAGCGACATCGAGATTCTCAGGCGGAGTGGGGACATTGCTTCGGAGATTACCAGCGAGTCCGCGGGGCGTGGCTGCTAGAGTTCCGGCAACGTGTCCGCCCCGCCCCGTTCTTCGAACGTCGAGGTGTCTTCCCTTCCCGAATTCACGGTGAAGGCCGTGATCACGGGCGTCGTTCTCGGCCTCGTGTTCGGCGCCGCGAACGCGTACCTCGGCCTGAGGGTCGGGCTCACGGTCTCGGCCTCGATTCCGGCCGCCGTGCTGACGGTCGCCGTCTTCCGCATCCTCGGCCGGAAGGGCACGATTCTCGAGGCGAACATCTCGCAGACGATCGGCTCGGCGTCGACGGCCCTCGCGACGGGGACGATCTTCACGATTCCCGCGCTCTTCCTCTGGGGCGTCGCGCCGCCGTACCTGCAGGTCGTCGCGCTCTGTTTTCTCGGCGCCGTCCTCGGCCTCTCGGCGATGATTCCCCTCCGCCGGCTCCTCATCGTCGACGCCCACGCCGAGCTGCCTTATCCCGAGGGGACGGCGTGCGCCGAGGTGCTGCGCGCGACGGCGGCGGATTCGAGCGGTAGCGTGTGGATCTTCCGGGGCATGGCCGTGGGCGCGCTCGTGAAGCTCGTCATCGCGCTCTTCTTCCTGATGCCCGGCGAGATCGGAGCGGATCTCCC
>JANMPW010000167.1:0-5986 GCA_031370065.1 Acidobacteriota bacterium | reverse complement strand
GCCGACTTCATTGGCCTCGACACGTGCCTGTCGATCCTCAAGGTGCTCCAACAGGGCTTTGGCGATCCCAAGTACCGGCCGAGCCCGCTGCTCGTCCGCATGGTCGACGCCGGCTGGCTCGGCAAGAAGGCGGGCAAAGGCTTTTACGAGTACACCTCATGAGCCGACGGCAACGGACGGCCTCACAACTTCTGACTCACGACTCACGGCCGTTTTGATGTTCTGTCAGGTCTGCGGTCTCAAGAACTCCGAGGACGAGGAGTTCTGCGCTCGGTGCAACTCGAAGCTGCTCGTTCTCTCCGGTGTCGGCGTCGTCGAGGAGGCGGGGGAGCCCCAGGAGGAGATCCCCTTCGACGAGCACCTGCTCGAGCGGATCTCGACGCTCGAGGACGTGGTCAAGCGCACGGCCGAAGCCGTCAAGTCCCTCTTCGAGTCCATGGGAAACCTGGAAAAGAACCTCTTCGTCGCGCATACCGGGATCCTCGCGCTGCAGGAAACGCTCGAGCGGCGGGGCGCCGTCCGCGCGGAGGAGGTCGTGGACCTCTGGGAATCCAAGATGGACGAGCGGATGCAGGCCGTCGAGAAGAAGGACCGCTTCCTCGAGCGCCGCGACCGCATCATCGCGCGCTTCTCCGGGCCCGACCGCGAGGCGTTCCTGAAGAAGCTCCGCGAGGCGGAGTTCGCGATCCTGGCGCTCGACGCCGACCGGGGGATGCGGGTTCTCGAGGAGCTGTTCCGGACCGACCGCGCCAATGTCGAACTCGGATTCTACCTGGCGGAGACGTTTTTTTCCGGCGGCGAGCTCGAGCGGGCGTCCGGGTACTTCAAGAAAATCCTGGCGGTCGACCCGAATCACTTCGAGGCTCTCGTCTACAGCGGTATTGCGGCTTCCGAGTCGGGCGACACGGCGGCGGCCGAGACGGCGCTCCACCGCGCGGTCGAGCGCAAGCCCGACGCCTTCCTGCCGCACTTCGCGCTCGGCACGCTCTTCGCGCACCTGTCCCGGTGGGAAGAAGCGGAAAAGGCCCTCATCCGGGCCATCGACTGCGCTCCGGTCCCGTCGGCGCACATCCTCCTCGGCAACGTGCTGCGCGAGAAAGGCGAGCTTTCGGGCGCGATCCACGAGTTCGAGGAGGCGATAGGGCTCGCGCCAGAGTCCGAGGAGGCCGTGTTCCAGCTCGGGCTGTGCTTCCTCGAAAAGAACTGGCACAAGCGCGCGCTCGAGTGTTTCCATCAGGCGCTCGAGAAGAACCCGCGTCGGCTCGAGTACCAGGAGGCCGTGCGCCTGCTCGAGCGCCGCAGCGGATACGAGCTGCCCCGCGTGGACGGACCGGGGGCCGCCGCCTTCAAGGACGCGCAGGAGAGCGCGGCCCGCGGAGCGCTGTCGCGGGCGCAGGAGCTCTACCGAAAGGCCATGCGGGCCGAGCCGCGCAATCCGACCATTCGCGTCTCCTTCGCGCTGCTCGCGGCGTCCATGGGACGGTGGAAGGAGGCGATCGCGGCCTGCCGCGAGGTGCTCGCTGCGGACCCGGAGGATGTCGTCGCGGCCGCCGCCTGCTCGACTCTGGCCGAGGCGCTCCGGGCCGAGGGCAGTCCGCGCGAGGCCGCGGAATTCCTGCGCGAGTTTCTGGAGAAGCACCCATCCAAGACGGCGCAGGCCGTCGGGTACTACGAGCTCGCGACGAGCCTGGCCGAGTCCGGCGAGGACCTCGACCTCGCCCTCGACTACGCGGGCCGCGCGCTCGCGGCCGCCCCGGAGGAGCTGAAACCGTATCCGCTCGCCGCTCTCGGATGGGTCCACTACAAGCGACAGGAGTACGACCGGGCGATCGAGTGCCTGCGCCGCTCGAGCGATCACGCCGCGGCGCCGATGACGCTCCATCACCTCGGCATGGCCTACCTCGCCGCCGGACGCGCAGAGGAAGCGAAGGCTGCCTTCGCGAGGGCCAAGACGGCCACCCGGGGCGCGGGCATCGAGGACCGCATGATGCAGCAGCTGCGCTCGAACCTGCGCCTGGTCGAGAAGGTCGGCCCACGGAGGAAAGAAGCCGCGCAACCCGGGAAGACCCGGTAGACGGTAGCCGGCCGACGACGAGTCCTCCGTCTTCCGGCTTTGGTATCGTGCTGCCCTATGCGCTGGTCCCGCTACTTCCTGCAAACCGTCCGCGAGGTGCCCGGCGACGCCGAGGCGGTCTCGCACGTTCTCCTTTCCCGCGCCGGGATGATTCGCCGCGTGGCGGCCGGGATCTACTCGCTGACGCCGCTCGGGCTGCGTTCCCACCGCAAGGCCGAGCGCATCGTCCGCGAGGAGATCGACCGGGCCGGCGGCCTCGAGGTGGAGCTGCCCATTCTGCAGCCGCGCGAGCTCTGGGAGGAGAGCGGCCGCTGGCCGCGCTACGCCGAGGAGCAGATCCTCTTCCACCTGAAGGACCGCAAGGAAGGGGAGTATTGCCTCGCGCCGACGGCCGAGGAGGCCGTGACCACGATGGTGCGCTCGGGCGTCACCTCCTACCGGCAGCTGCCGGTGACGCTCTACCAGATCCGCACGAAATTCCGCGACGAGATCCGGCCGCGTTTCGGCCTGATGCGTGGGCGCGAGTTCCTCATGTACGACGGCTACTCCTTCGACACGGACGCTGAGGGGCTCGACCGTTCCTACCGGGCGCAGGACGCGGCGTACCGCCGCATCTTCGAGCGCTGCGGTCTCGACTTCACGGTCGTGCAGGCCGACTCGGGCGCGATCGGCGGCAGCGCGTCGGAAGAGTTCATGGTGCTCGCCGACACCGGCGAGGACGCCGTCGTGCGCTGCGCCGCCTGCGGCTACGGCGCGAACCTCGAGAAGGCCGAGACGGCGACACGGCGGGCCCCGTGGAAGGACGAGACCGAGGCGCCGCTCGTCGAGGTACCGACCCCGGGCAAGGGCGGCATCGACGAGGTGGTCACGTTCCTGGGCATCACCGCTGCCCGGATGATCAAGTGTCTCGTTTACGAAAGCGACCAGGGCTTCGTCGTGGCGCTTCTGCGCGGGGACCTCGAGGTCAACGAGATCGCGCTGAAGAACGCGCTCGGCGTCGAGCGTCTGGCGCTCGCCTCCGAGGAGAAGGTCGAGGGCGCAACCGGAGCGCCCGTTGGCTTCGTCGGGCCGCACAAGCTCCCGGGCGAGAGGGTCCGGATCATCGCCGACGAGTCCATCCGCGACGCGGTCAACGCGGTCACGGGCGCGGGGCGCCGCGACTGGCACGTGGCCGGCTTCGTCCTGCGCCGCGACGCGAACGTGCAGGAGTGGGCCGTCTTCGCGCAGGCGCGCGCCGACGATCCGTGCGTGCGCTGCGGTAAGCCCCTCGCGATCGCGCGCGGCATCGAGGTGGGTCACATCTTCAAGCTCGGGACCAAGTATTCGACCGCGCTGTCCTGCGGGTTCACGGACGAAAAGGGCGAGACCCGGCCCGCGATCATGGGGACCTACGGCATCGGCGTCGGGCGCACGATGGCCGCCGCGGTCGAGCAGCACCATGATGCCGACGGAATCGTGTGGCCGCTCTCGCTCGCGCCCTTCGAGATCGCGCTGGTGTCGCTCAATCCCACGGAAGAGGCGACCCGAAACGCGGCCGACGCGCTGTACGAGGCGCTCGGGGCGGCCGAGCTCGAGGTGTTCTACGACGACCGCGACGAGCGGCCGGGCGTGAAGTTCAAGGACGCGGACCTGATCGGGTTCCCCATCCGCGTCAATGTTGGTGGCCGCTCGCTGAAGGACGGTCATGTCGAGGTCGTCCTGCGCCGCGACAAGAGCGTCCGGCTCGTGCCCACGGCGGAGGCGGTCGGGGCGGTGCGCGCGCTGCGCGTCGAGCTCGCGGGGAAGTAGCGTCCGCCATGCGTCGCATGACGCCCGAAGAGGCGCTCGACTACCACTCCCGCGGCAGGAAGGGAAAAGTCGAGGTCGTTCCGTCCAAGCCCTGCCGGACCCAGGAAGACCTCTCGCTCGCCTACAGCCCCGGCGTCGCCGAGCCGTGCCTGGCGATCGCGAAGGATCCCGAAAAGGTCTACGAGTACACGACCAAGGGCAACCTCGTCGCCGTCATTTCGAACGGCACGGCGGTGCTCGGCCTCGGGAATATCGGCCCGCTCGCCTCGAAGCCCGTCATGGAGGGCAAGGGCGTCCTCTTCAAGCGCTTTGCCGACATCGACGTCTTCGACATCGAGGTGGATGCGGACACCGTGGAGGCCTTCGTGGACACGGTCGCTCGCATTGCGCCGACCTTCGGCGGGATCAACCTCGAGGACGTCAAGTCGCCCGAGTGCTTCGAGATCGAGGCACAACTGAGGAAGCGGCTGAAGATCCCGGTCTTCCACGACGACCAGCACGGCACGGCAATCATCTCGGCAGCCGCCTTCCTGAACGCGCTCGATGTCGTCGGCAAGAAGATCGAGAACGTCAAGGTGGTCTTCTGCGGCGCGGGCGCTTCGGCGATCGCGTGCGCGCGGCTCTACCTCGGCTACGGCGTGCGGCCCGAGAACCTGCGGATGGTAGATAGGTCCGGGGTCATCTACCTGGGCCGCACCGACGACATGAATCCGTACAAGGCTGAGTTCGCGGTCGAGACGTTCGAGCGCACGCTCCAGGACGCGCTGACGGACGCGGATGCCTTCATCGGCCTCTCGGCCGGCGGCATCGTGAAGGGAGAGATGCTCAAGGGGATGGCCCGCGACCCGATCGTGTTTGCCCTTGCCAACCCGGATCCCGAGATTACGCCCGAGGAGGCGAAGGCCGCGCGGCCCGACGTTCTCATCGCGACGGGGCGCAGCGACTATCCAAACCAGGTCAACAACGTCCTCGGCTTCCCGTTCATCTTTCGCGGCGCGCTCGACGTGCGGGCGACCGAGATCAACGAAGCGATGAAGCGGGCGGCCTCGCAAGCCCTCGCCGCGCTCGCGAAGATGGACGTGCCCGACGCTGTCTCGAAGGCGTACGGAGGCCAGTCCTTCCGGTTCGGCCGCGAGTACCTGATCCCCAAGCCCTTCGACCCGCGCGTGCTGCTGTGGGTTGCCCCGGCCGTGGCGGAGGCCGCGATGCGTTCGGGCGTGGCGCGGGAGCCGATCACCGACATGGGCGCCTACCTCCGGAAGCTCGAGGCGTTGCTGTCGCGCTCGAGCGAGGTGATGAGCGTCGTGGTCGAGAAGGCACGGCGGGACCCGAAGCGCATCGTCTTTCCGGAAGGCGAGCACCCCAAGGTCCTGCGTGCGGCGAAGATTCTCGCCGAGGAGGGGATCTGCCGACCGATCCTGCTCGCGCGGGAGCAGGAGATCGAGAATCTCGCCCGCGAGCTCGAGCTTCCGATGGAGAAGATCGACTTCATCAACACGAACCGCTCGCAGAAGCTGCCCCAGTACGCCCGGCGCCTCGAGGAGCTGCGGCGGCGCCATGGCATGACTCACGAGGAGGCGGCCCGGCAGGCGCGCGTGCGCAATGTGTTCGGGCCGCTGATGCTCGACGCCGGGGACGCCGACGGGGTGATCTCGGGCCTGACGCAGTCCTACGCCGACACGATCCGGCCCGCGTTGCAGATTTTTGGCACGGCGCCCGGAGTCAAGCGCGTTTCGGGGCTCTACATCCTGATGTTGAAGCACCAGACGTTGTTTTTCGCGGATACGACGGTCAACATCGACCCGACCGCCGAAGAGCTCGCCGAGATCGCGGAGCTTTCGGCCGACGCCGTACGGCGATTCAACATCGAGCCGCGGATCGCGATGATCTCCTTCTCGAGCTTCGGGTCGAACGCGCACGCCTCGGCGCTCAAGGTCAAGAAGGCCGTCACGCTCGTGCGCGCCGCGCGGCCCGACCTCGCGATCGACGGCGAGATGCAGGCGGACTACGCCGTCGTGCCCGAGATGCTCGAGTCCCAGTACCCGTGGGCGAGCGTCCGGCACCCGAACGTCCTGATCTTCCCGAACCTCGAGGCTGCCAACGCGGCCTACAAGCTCGTCTGGC
>JANMPW010000165.1:0-4175 GCA_031370065.1 Acidobacteriota bacterium | reverse complement strand
GACTTCATCGCCGTGGCCGAGGCGCTGATCGCGGACAAATACACGTCGAAGGAGCTCTTGGTCATCGAAGGCGGCTCGGCCGGCGGGCTCCTCATGGGCGCCGTGACGAACATGCGGCCGGACCTGTTCCACGCGGTCATCACGCGCGTGCCCTTCGTGGATGTCATCAACACGATGCTCGACGAGTCGCTGCCCCTGACGGTCGGTGAATTCGAGGAGTGGGGCAACCCGAAGATCAAGGACCAGTACGCGTACATGAAGTCGTACAGCCCGTATGACAACCTCGAAGCGAAGGCCTATCCGGCCATGCTGGTGAAGACCTCTTTCGACGACTCGCAGGTCATGTACTGGGAGCCCGCCAAGTACGTGGCGAAGCTGCGGACCCTGAAGACCGACAAGAATCCGCTCCTCTTCAAGATCAACATGGCCGGCGGCCACGGCGGGTCCTCGGGCCGCTACGACCGCTTGAAGGAGATCGCGTTCGACTACGCGTTTCTGTTCCGGGAAGTGGGGATCAGCAAATAGTGTTGCCAGGGCGCCCCTCACCCCAACCCTCTCCCGCCGGGAGAGGGAGCCTGAATTGCGCCGGGCGCCCCTCCTATCCCCTCTCCCCGCACCGGGGGGCGAGGGTGAGGGGGGCGTTCGCCCTTCTCCTCCTCATCGCCACAGTCCTCTCGGCCGCCGAGCTGCCCGTCTCCGAGTTCCGCGCGCGGCGCGCGGAGGCGATGACGCGGATGGGGGACGGGATCCTGCTCGTGCCCTCGCGCGCCTTCGTCTTCCACTCCGACCAGGACTACCTCGCCGGATTCCAGCAGAGCCCGAACTTCTTTTACTTCACGGGACTTCCGAGCGCAGCCGGCGCCGTGCTCGCGATCGACGGAGCCGCGAAGGAAACGTGGCTCTTCGTCCCGACGAAGCTGCCGGGCATCGCGGGATTGCTGAAGATTCTCCTCGTCGCGCCTTCGGAGAAACGGCTCGCGGTCGACCACGTCGTCGATCGCAAGGAGCTTCCGGCTTTCCTCGCGAGGCGCGAAGCGGTGAAGCCCGGGCTCCTTCTCTACGCGCCGGGCGCGAAGGACGCAGCCGCGTTCCCGCTCGACATCGCGCTCGACGACCCCGCGGCCGCGTGGAACCACGCCCTCGGGCAGATCTGGACGCCGGACCGGATTCGCGATGCCGACCCGATCCTGTCCTCGATGCGCCTCGTGAAGAGCCCGGCCGAAATCGAAGTTCTGCGCCGGGTCGGCAAGTCGAGCGCGGCGGCGCTCAAGGCGGGGCTCTCGTCGCTGACGCCGGGACGCTCGCAGCGCGAGGCCGAGGCGGCCGTCGTCTCCGGCTGCATCGCGGCGGGCGCGGAGGGGCCGTCCTTCTGGCCCTGGGTGATGACGGGCGAGAACAGCTCGTTTCCCGCTCCCTTCGAATCGCTCGCGGACTATCGGCACCTGAACCGCATCATGAAGGCGGGCGAGGTCGCGCGCGTGGACGTCGGCTGCGACATGGACCACTACAAGGGCGACGTCGGACGCACGGCTCCCGTCTCGGGCCGCTTCGACGCCGGACAGCGGGAGACCTGGGAGCTGCTCGTCGCGGCATACCGCGCCGGGCTCGCAGTCTTTCGCGACGGCGTTACGCGCGACGCCGTCTTTGCGGCGAGCCTCGCCGAGGTCCGCCGCCGTCAGCCGGCGCTTACGACCCCGCTTGGAAAAAAGGCCGCCGAGGTCCTTCTCGGCAAGGACGGCCTGCAGTGGTGGGAGATCCACGGCGTCGGCCTCGACTCCGCAGAGGGCATGCCGGAAGTCCTCCGCGCCGGAATGACCGTCGACTTCGAGCCCATCTTCTCGGTCGCGGGACAGGGCTTCTACCTCGAGGACATGATCCTCCTCACGCCGACCGGCTACGAGATCCTGACGCCGGGCCTGCCCTACTCCGCGGACGAGATCGAGGCGGCGGTCCACGCCGCCGGACCCGGCAAGTCTCGGCGATAAACGCGCCGAACCGATGCTTGCAATATGTGCAGGCATTGCCTACAATTTATGCATGCAATACACCCTACGACGCATTCCCAGGTCGCTCGACCGGGCAATCCGCCAGCGCGCGATCGCCGAGGGCAAGAGCCTGAACGCGGTCGCCGTCGAGGCTCTTGCTGAGGGCCTCGGACTCGGGAAAGGGGAAATCGCCCTGCGTGATTTGAGCGACATCGTCGGAACCTGGAAGAAGGAGGCCTCGGTCGAGGCGGCGTTCGCCGCGCAGGACGTGGTGGACGCGTCGCTCTGGAAATGAGGATCGCGCTCGACACGAATCGCTATGTGGACCTCTGCCGGGGTCTCGACGAGACGGTCAGGCTCGTGGCCTCTGCCGAGGCGGTGCTCGTGCCCTTCGTCGTGGTGGCAGAGCTTCGCGCCGGGTTCGCCCTCGGCCGCCGGGCCGCGGATAACGAGCGGGTCCTGCGCCGGTTCCTGAACAAGGACGGCGTCGAAGCGATCTTCGCGGACGACCAGACCACGCTCCACTACGCAAGCGTCTTTCGGCAGCTCCGGCTGCAGGGAACACCGATTCCAACGCACGACATGTGGATCTCGGCGCTGGTACTCCAGCACAACCTGGTGCTGCACGCCCGTGATCGTCACTTCGACCACCTTCCGCAAATACTGCGCGCCTGATTCGCGACCCGGGCGCTACCGCCACCGCTTTTCCCCCGAACAACGCCCCGCGGAGCGTCCCCCGGACCCCGTGGCGCAGGGTAAGGCTCGCTCCCTGAGAAGCCTTCGATTTCGAAATGTGACACATGTGTCTAACTTGTGATGTATGCTGATGCGATGAAGAGGCTGCAGATACTGATCGATGAGGATCTCGACGTCGCCCTCGAGCGCAAGGCCCGCCAGGACGGCAAATCGAAGGCGGCGCTGATCCGGGAGTACGTTCGCGACAGGCTGCACGGGCTTGCGCCTCTCGAGGCCGACCCGCTGTGGCAAATGGCCGGAGCGGACGCCTTCGATCCTGCGCCGATCGACGACGTGGTCTACCGGTGATCTTCGCGGACACTTCCTTCTGGGTGGCGCTGCGCAATCGTCGGGACCCGCATCATGCGCTTGCCACCGCGCTGCTTCGCAGCCACGCCGATCGGGGGATCGTGACCTCGAACCACGTCCGCGGGGAAACCTGGACGTACCTGCGTCGCCGCGCCGGACACGGAGCGGCCGTTGGGTTTCTCGACAGCCTCGAGAGGACGCCGCGAGTCCGGCTCCTCCCGGTGAGTGCGAAGCAGGAGGAGGAGGCCCTGCGCTTTCTCCGGCAGCGCGACGAGCGGGAATACTCTTTCGTCGACGCGGCCAGCTTCGTTCTCATGAAGAGCCTGCGGATCCGCGAGGCCCTCGCGTTCGACGGCGACTTCTCCGCCGCCGGGTTCATCGAGCTCCGGGAATGAAGTCGACGCGGGGGCCGGCCACCGCGAGCCACGGATAGAACCCCGACGTGACGCTCGCCCCCGGCCCGTCTTATGGTGATATTGTATCCACATGAAAGCAGTACAGGTCTTGTTCGACGAGCCCCTTCTGCGGCGCCTCGACGCGGACGATGAAGTCCGCAAGCTCGGCCGCTCGGCGGTCCTGCGGCGCGCCGCGGCCGAGTACCTGCGCAAGAGGCGCGCGAAGCGGGTATCCGACCTGTACCGCAAGGCCTATGCCCCGGGCGAGGCGCTCGGCGACGAGTTTGCGGGTTGGGAGAGGCAGGGAACGTGGCCCGAGAAGTGAATCGCGGAGAGATCTGGTCTTATCGCTTTTCGTCGCCCGACAAGCGCCGACCCGTGCTCGTCATCTCCCGGCAGGAAGTCATCGGACTCCTCCACACGGTCATGGTCGCTCCCGTCACGTCCACGATCCGCGGGGCGCCAAGCGAAGTTCTCATCAGTACGGACGAGGGTCTCAAGCACCCCTCGGCCGTGAACCTCGATCACGTGCAGACCGTCGAAAAGACCCGCCTCGCCGGTTTTGTCGGAAGCCTCGGCCCGCGGAAGATGTCCGAAGTCTGCCGTGCGCTCGCGGTGGCAGCGGGCTGCGACGGTTGACGGGTCGTGGATAGAATCCCGACAACGTGACCCTCGCTGCGGGCTCCCGGCTCGGCCCCTACGAGATCCTCGGCCAGATCGGCGCCGGGGGGATGGGCGAGGTCTATCGCGC
>JANMPW010000153.1:0-4090 GCA_031370065.1 Acidobacteriota bacterium | reverse complement strand
AGTACGAGATCGGCAACCAGGACCACTCGCTCATGCAGGGCGTCGAGCTCGTGGATCGGTGGATCGACGGGAGCGAGGAGAAGGTGTTCCGATCCTGACGTGACGCGCGTTACGATCGCAGGCTCCCGTCCGATGGTACAATGTGTCCATTCTTAAGCCTGTCCCCTCATTTTGGAAATTGGAAACCCGCTCGCGGGAATCGTGTGTGAGACGCGCATCAGCGCAATTTCAGGAAAAAGGAGACCGTGAAGCCATGACAGAAAGACGAGACAGTATTGTGAGATCGGGTGTAATCCTGTTTGCGGGGATCTTGGCGACCGTGTCGCTGCTGGCGCAATCTTTGCCCTCGAACGGCGCGCCGGCGAAGGCCGCTTCGTCCCTCGCCGGGCAGAGCGCGACGCTACCCCTTCCGCAGAAGCCCTTGTCGTTCGGCCTGAATTCGTCGAACCTTTCCATCCCGGTGGATGCTTTCTCGGTTCTCGACTCGGGCACGACGTGGACTTATGATGGTCCAACCGAGGGCCGATACCGGACCGGCGGGTCATTGGGATATTTTCACGCCCCCGTGAATCTGCCGTCCGGCGCGCACATCTATTTTGTGGCTTTCGAGGTCGCCGACTTTGACCCAGCGATTGACATATTCAGCTGGATTGTCGACTACGACGGATCCTCAGCGGGGAACCCGTCGATCTATACCTTTGTGGCGGGTAGCTCGGGCTCAGGGGGGTGGGGATACATCTTCGCCGGCGTGGATATCACGGTCGACAACTTCAATCATTCGTACGCGCTTGAGGTCAGCATGGCGAGCAATGCAGGACTTCACATTCTCCGCCGGGCGTCGATCTACTACACTCTGCAGGTCAGCCCTGCGCCCGGCACCGCAACCTTCACTGACGTTCCGCTCTCGGATCCGGGATTTCAGTACATCGAGGCGCTGGTTGCGTCGGGCATCACGGCCGGTTGCGGCGGCGGAAACTACTGTCCGGACAATCCGCTCACGCGCAGACAGATGGCCGTCTTTTTCTCCAAGGCGCTCGGTCTCTATTGGCCCAACTGACGCCACTGATCTTCGGACCGACGGCCGGCCTTCGGGCCGGCCGTTTCGTTTTGGGCCTCTCGAGCGTCTAGAATTGTCCGACCTAATTCCGCCTTGAACAACAGCGAGACCCGGACAGGAATGCGCCGGATGGCGCCGTGGCTCGGCCTGGCCGGCCTCGCGGCGCTCGTCGTCGCATCCGCGTCCATGGAGAAGCGGGCGCTGCCGCCCCTCGCGATCGCGGCGCTGGCGGCCGGGGTGCTCGTGTGGGTCGCCGTCGCGTGGATCGATCCGCCGGTGCACGACGCTCTCGGCGCGCTCGACCCGCCGGCGCGCGGGCCTCGGCTCGTGCCGCTTCTTCTCGGTCTGGCCGCGGCGGGCGTCTGCTGGTGGAAGATGCCGCCGGAGGAGTTCCGTCTGCCCGGCGTCGTCGCGTGGGCGGCCGCGATTCTTTTCTGGCTGTGGGCCTGGTGGACGCCGCGCGGGCCGGCCTCCCGGCGGTTGACGCTGCCCGCGGGGGAGCGCCGGGCCGCGTGGGGCGCGATGGTGCTGATCATGGCGGCGGCCGCCTGGTTCCACTTCCACGATCTCGCCGCTGTTCCCTCCAACCCGATCAGCGACCACGCGGAGGAGATGCAGGATCTGCGGGAGCTGCTCGACGGGCGGCACAGCGTCTACTTTTTCCGCAACCTCGGAATCGCCCCCTTCCACTTCTACTGGACGGCGGGCTTCCTCGAGGTCTTCGGCCTGCCCGTCCGATACGAATGGATGAAGGCGGCGACGGCTTCGTTCGGCATCCTCCTCGTTCCGGCTCTGTACCTCGTCGGAGCGGAGCTCGGCGGTGCGGGGTTGGGCCTTGCGGCGGCGGCATTCGGCGCCTGGGCCAAATGGCCCGTGTCGCTCGCGAGGCAGGGGCAGGAGTACGACTATGCGGTCCCGATCGCGGCGTTCGTGCTCTGGGCCCTGCTGCGGTGGCTGCGTCGGGGAGACCGGGGCTCGATGCTCGCGGCGGGTCTGGCGATCGGGATTGGCCTGGCGACGTACACGTCCTTCCGCATCGTCCCCTTGCTCGTGCCGCTGGCACTTGCGGCGGCACTCGCCGATCGGCGGCGGCGCGGGCGGCGGTGGGAGGCCGCCGGGGCGAGCCTCCTCGTCGCGGGGACGGCGGCGCTCGTCTTCCTGCCGATCCTGAAGTTTCTCTTCGTCGGAGAGAACCGGAATTTCTTCTGGGCCCGCGTGGTGACGCGCGCGACCGATGCCGAGAAGGCGGTCGAGGGCAGTCCGCTGGCGGTTTTCGCGGGCAACCTCTGGAACATGGCCAGGGCGTTCCACTGGAAGGGCAGCTCGACATGGACGGTGCTCGCCATGGACGACCCGTTCCTCGACGTCGTCTCGGGGGCACTGCTGCTTGCGGGTCTCGTCCTGGCGCTGCGGTACGCGGTCTCTGGCGCCTGGCGGTGGCTCTGGCTCGCGATGGCGTTCTGCCTCCTCACGCTGCCCTCGACCCTCGTCCTTGCCTATCCGAACGAGAACCCGAGCCTGAACCGGGCGGGGCCGGCGATCCCCGTCGTGTTTCTTTTCTTAGGGCTCCCGTTCGCGTATCTCTGGCGCGGCTTCTGGCGGGAACGCATCGCATTGCGCTTTGCAGGCATCGCGGCACTGCTCGCGACGGCGAGCGTTTCGGTGCGGGAAAACGCGGAGTCGTACTTCGTCAAACTCGGCGTCTCCTACGACGCCTTGATCGAGCACGCGATGGAGATCGCCGCGGAGATCCGGAGGCAACAGGCGCAGGGGGTCCCGATCGGGCAGTCGTACCTGCTGGCCGTCGACTACTGGGTGGACGCCCGCAACATCGCACTCGAGCTCGGCGACCCGTCCTGGTCCGACACCAACAACATCGCGGAGCCGAAAGTGCCGGAAGGACTCACCGCGCGGCCGCTCGTCTTCATCTACCGCTCGAGCGACGGGGAACGAGTGCGAACGCTCCAGCGGCTCTACCCGGGCGGTACGGCGCGAATCGTCCGTCAGGTACACCGCGACCGGAACTTCGGCGTCTACCTGGTCCGGTAGCCGGCGGTCAGGCGCAGGCGAGGGCCGTGTTCTCGGCGTAGAGAAAGCCGAGCTCGCGCCACGCAGGGCTCGGGTGGATGCGCACGAGGAAGCCGCGGGCCTCGAGGAAGCGGGCGAGTTCCTCGTGGGAGTGCAACGTGACGTGGTCGTGGTACTCGAGGGCGATGCGGGCGATCCGGGCGAGTGCGGAGTCGGGCAGGCCGAGGAGGATCTCGAACTCCGCGCCCTCGCAGTCGATCTTGAGAAAATCGCAGCGCGCGATCGCGAGGCGCTCGAACGCGGCGGAGAGTGTCGTCGCCCGGACCGTGATCGCGGCGCCGGACCGGTCCGCGCCCTCTCCCGCGGTGCGGTGCTGGCCCGACAGGCCGGTGACGGTGTAGAGCGCGAGGGTCCCGTCGGCGCCGGCGATCGCCTCCGGGAAGGCGCTCACGTTCGCAACGCCGTTGAGGCGCAGGTGCTCCGCGAGCCTCACGAAGGACTCGGGGAGGGGCTCGAAGGCGTAGACCTTGCCGCGCGGGCAAAGCCTCGCCGCGTGGACCGTGAAGTCGCCCATCCCGGCCCCGACGTCGACGACGGTCCAGTCCGCCTCGATTCGCGCTCCCCGCTCGTAGTCGCGGTCGAGGCACGACTCCTTGAGGATCCAGACGTCCATCCGCGTCGAGACGCGGAAACGGGCGCCGCCCTCGAGCGTGACGGTGAGCGGCCGCGCAACCGGCAGCCCGAGGAAGAGCCGCAGGATGCCTCCGACCGGGCGCATCCCCGAGAGGATCGTCGGGATCGAAGACAGGTAGTAGATCCAGCGCGGCGCGCCCCGGCTGCCCGCGCGCCGGGTCGGGGTCACGGTTTCTTCGCGGCGACGTGAATGATGCCAACCGAGTTCGTCGCGGTGTCGACGACGTAGAGCACGCCGCTGCCGGCGTCGAGCGCGAGCCCGGTGGGTTTCAAAAACTTTCTGCCGGAGTCGTCCGCGACCCATTTGTTGAG
>JANMPW010000118.1:0-3585 GCA_031370065.1 Acidobacteriota bacterium | reverse complement strand
GGAAGCCAGATCCTCGAGAACGGGCCGCTCGCCTCGACGGCGCGCGAGCTGTCGGCCCTCGCGGAAAGTCTTGCTGCCGCTGGCTTTGCAATCGAGACTCTCGACATCGGCGGCGGGATCGGGATCGGCGAAACGGCCCTGTCCCCAGAGGATTACGCCGCGGCCGTTCTCCCCTCGCTCGCGGGCCGGCCTTTCCGCGTCCTGATCGAGCCCGGTCGTGCCATCACCGGCCCGGCCGGCGTCCTACTGACGCGGGTGCTCTACGTCAAGCAGGAGCGCGGCAAGACGTTCGTCATCGCCGACGCCGGGATGAACGATCTGCTTCGTCCCGCCCTCTACCAGGCCGCTCACCCGATCGAGAATGTGGATTCCGCTCCAAATGATCGGACGGTCATTGCGGACATCGTGGGTCCGGTTTGCGAAACGGCCGACTGCTTCCTGCGGGATGCGACACTCGGCCGCGCCGAGGAAGGCGACCTCCTTGCCATCCGCGACGCCGGCGCCTACGGGTTCGCGATGGCGTCCAACTACAACTTCCGCCCGAGGCCGGCGGAGGTCCTCGTCGCGGAGGGGTCGGCGCGCCTCGTGCGCCGCCGCGAGACTTTCGAAGATCTGGTCCGCCCCGAGGTTGTGTAGACTCTCCCCAGCTCAACGCCCGGGAACGATTCGCTTACTTTTGTTTTTATAGGAGGACGCATGCCCTTGCGATCAGTCGGGCTTCTCTGCCTTCTGGCTCTCGTCGCACCCCTCGCCCTGGCCCAGACGACCGGCTCCATCAGCGGTATCGCCCGCGACTCGAGCGGCGCTTCTCTGCCGGGCGTGCTGATCTCGATCGTCGGCCCACAGCTGCCGCTCGGGCGCACAACGACGACACGCCCAGACGGCGGCTTCCAGTTCTTCAACCTCATACCCGGGACCTACCAGCTCAAGGCGGACCTCCAGGGCCTGGCCCCCTTCACGCAGGACGTCATCGTCGGCCTGACCAAGGACACCGAGGTCTACCCGGTCCTGCGCGCGACGACGGCCGAGAACGTAACGGTCGTGGCCGCCGCGCCGCTCGTCGACACGAAGTCGAGCGACGTCTCGGTCCTCACGACGCGTAAGACGATGGAAAAGCTCCCGCTCCAGCGGACCTTCAGCGGCACCTTCCAGCTCGCGCCGGGCATCGCCGACAGCGGTGTCGCGATCTCGAACACGAACGTCGGCGTCAACGCGGGCGGCGGCCGCCAGGACAACACGTACCTCTACGACGGCGTGAACGTCACGAACCCGTTCTTCGGCGACCTCTACCAGGACTTCGCCGAGCTCGACATCCAGGAAGTCAACATCACCCGCAGCGGCGTCGGCGCGGATAGCGGGCGCACGGGCGGATTCATCGTCAACGGCGTGACGAAGTCGGGCACGAACAACTGGCACGGCGAGGCCCGCATCGAATACCAGCCTTCCTCCTTCGAGGCCGACAGCAAGGACCCCAACCTCCAGTCGAAGATCGAGCGGTTCCGTCCCGGCGTCGGCGTCGGCGGACCCGTGATCAAGGACCATCTCTTCGCCTACAGCTCGCTCAACTTCTATCGGGTGAAGGAGACCGACCGGGTCAACGACCTCGGACCCATCCCCGACTCGAACTTCGACATCAACGAGTACTTCGTCAAGCTGTCGGCAACCCCGACGCAGAACCAGCTCTTCGACGCGTCGTATCGGTACCGGAGCATCAACCAGACCAACGCGGACATCGGCGCGTTCGACGCCGCCTCGACCGGCGATAACCCGAAGGAGTTGAACCGCGTGGGCCTTTTCTCCTGGTACTGGACCGCTACGCCGTCCTTCAACCTCGAGGCCAAGTTCAGCGTCAACGACAACCCGAGCGGAGCCACGCCCGTGACCCCGCTCGGCTACCAGCCCGCGTTCAACGCTGGCGACCCGTCGCAGTCCGGCTTATTCTGCAACGGCGTGAACTGCTTCGGCGGGACGTCGCTGGCGACCAACAACGACAGTTTCACCCGCTACACGTACAACATCACGGGCAGCTACCTCGCCAACTTCGTCGGGGCGAGCCACCTGATCAAGCTCGGCGCCAATTTCAGCAACAACAAGGAGAACCTCTCCCGCATCGCCAACGGCTGGGGCACGATCACGAATTCGACGAACTCCCGGTGCGGCGACGACCCCTGCTACCGCGCCCGCTACTCGCCGGCGCAGAACCCCCAGATCTCGCGCGGGCAGACGCTCGGGATCTTCCTCCAGGACCAGGCCACGTGGAACCGGTTGACGCTCAACATCGGGTTCCTGATCAATCAGGACACATTCATCCCGAACGACAACGGACAGTTCACATTCGTCCAGGGAGACTTCACCGTCCCCAACGACCAGCTGCTTCCCTGCTCCGATCCGGCCCACCTGGCGGCCGCCTGCACGTACACGGACAAGTATGTCTTCTCCTTCGGCAAGCAGTTTCAACCGCGCGTGGGCGTCGCCTATGAAGTCACCCCGAGCATTCACGACAAGGTCTATGCGAACTTCGGGCGCTACTCCAACATGGACAACCAGTCGTTCGCGCGCTCCGCGGCGCCGATCCGCCTCTACCGGGTGGACGCGTACTTCAACAAGACGACGGGTGCCTTCATCACGCAGTTCGTCCGCGGCAACAACACCGGCAAGATCGTCCTGCCCAACATCGATCCCACCTACACGGACGAGTTTTCGGTCGGTTACGCGCGTCCGCTCGGCGAGGGCTGGGTGGCGGAGGTCTACGGCATCTTCCGCGAGACCAAGAACATCATCGAGGACTTCCCCGGGACCGACCGGGCCGGTGTTACGCAAGATGGTCCGGACAACTTCCGCTACGGCAACATCCCGGCTTACCGCAAGTACAAGGGCGGAACGATCGAAGTCAAGAAGGCCTACGGGAGCAACTGGACGCTCGATGCCTCCTATACGCTCTCGAGCCTGACGGGAAACTGGGACCTCGATTACGCGACGCAGCTCTTCTACTCCTCCTCGTACATCGAGGACGGCCCCAGACTCTACGTCCAAGACCCCAACCGGACCGGCACGCTCATCGGCAACCGAACCCACGTCGGCAAGATCTTCGGCAGCTACACGTTCCCGACGCGCACGACCGCCGGTGGCTACCTGCGCTACCAGAGCGGGCGCCCCTGGGAAGCCCGAACCTTCGATCCGATCTATGGGACCGACTACGCGTACGCCGAGCCCGCTGGCACCCGGACGACGCCGTCCTGGACGAACTTCGACTTTCTTGTCTCTCAGAGCATCCCGATCGGCCCGACGAACCTCGTGATCGAGGGCCGCGTCTTCAACCTCTTCAACTCGCAGCCGGCGCTGACCGTCGACCAGGACCTCTTTATCCACGACGACAACACGGGCGACAATCCCAACTTCGGTCGCGCCACGTCCTACGCCCTGCCGCGAAGGTTCGTCATCTCCGCGACGTTCAACTTCTAACCTCTTGGCGTCGCGAACTCGGGCCGGGGGTCTTCGGACCCCCGGCCCTTTTGTTTTCGGGGCGACCCCATGGACGTCATCCCGAGGAGCGAAACGACGAGGGACCCCGGACTCGACACGCGA
>JANMPW010000100.1:0-3227 GCA_031370065.1 Acidobacteriota bacterium | reverse complement strand
CGTACGCGCTGCGGGCCGACCCGGTCAGGCCATCCACCGCGGACGGGTGTTCCGCGTAGTACCGCTCGTCGGGCGGCGTCAGGTGCAGCAGGCGGGCCTCGGTGAGGTTGAAATCGGAGAGCAGCGAGGGGTAGACGTCGGAGGGCGCGAGCCGGGGAGGGGCCGCGCCCCGGCTCGGCACGCCGGCCCACTTCCGGGCCAGCTCGAGGCTCGCGGAGCGCGGCGCCGCCTTCTTCGGCGTGTGCCGGGCAAGCACGTAGCCGCGCCACGCGAGGCCGGCGCGGGGCTGCCCCGCCCCATCCCTGCCGATGGGGGCTCCGAGAAGCTCCTCGGTCGGGAGCTCGCCGCACGGCACCGACACGAGATACGGCAGCGGCCCGCCGGAGAACACGTTCTCGACGTTCTCCGTCACGCCCCCGCAGGTCGACACGAAGAGCGCATCGGCGAATTGACCGTTGAAGGCGAGCACCAGGCCCCGCGTGCCCTCGACGGCCGCGGTCGAGAGCGGATCTTCCACCGACGCCCCGCCGTACGCCTGGCACTTCGGACCGGGACAGATGTCGTAACCCTCGCTCTCGAACTGGGCGCGGTGCGCCATCGCGTACGTTCGCGCGGCGACGGCCTGTGCCTTGAGCCCCTCGATCGCGTCGAACCGCTTGGGCCCCATCTCGGCCGGCACGACGCCGTACAGGTATTCCTCCAGATCCACGCGGTTGACCAAATTCAGCGTGCCGCGCGCATTGACCGCGATCCGCAGACTGCCCCGATAGGGCGCGCCGTCCACGACGACGCGCACGTCCGGCGCGGGAGCGTAGAGGTCGACCGGCGAAGGCAGCGTGAGCGAGGCTCCCGCACCGCCGGTGACCGAGATCGTGGACGGCGCCGCCGAGGTCACCGGGGCTCCGGGCACCACGAAGCCGTCCTGGCCCGCGCCCTTGAGCTTCGCGAGGAACGCGTCCGCTTCGGCCCGCGAGGGGAAGGCGCCGACGAGCACGCGATAGAGCCCGCGATCGGCCGAGAACGCGATCTGCGTCGAGGATTGAAATGCCCCCCCGACCCGCTCGGCGAGCTTGCGGGCGGGCTCCTCCTGCGAGAACGCGCCCGCCTGGACCTGGAAGAATCCAATCGCGGCGGCGCCCTCCGGGCGCAGCGTGACGGGGCCTTGAACGAGCTCTGCCCGCTGGCCCGAAGCGACGACCCAGACCGTCCCGGCCGTTCCCGCCACGAATTCCGTCAGGTCGCTCTTCATGCCGACCCGGTACAGGACTCCGGAAGGCGCGACGGGCACGGGGGGCGCGACGTGCATCGCCGGGATCGGCAGCGGCGCCTCGACCGGAGATGGAAGCGCCGGGGGCGGCGGCGCGGGCGTGGCGCAGGAGAGCGCCCACGGCAGGCCGAGCAGGGCCAGGCGCGCGAGGGAGCTTGCGATCGGCGCTTTCAAAACCGGGACCGAATCCGGGTGCCGAGGACGTCCTTGCGGAAGTCGCTGCCGCGCAGGGATACCATCAGGCACATCTCGTAGAGACGGCTGCGCAGCCGGTAGCCGATGCGGTCCTCGAGCTTCTCGCGCTCGCCCTGGGACGGCTCGAGATCGTCCTCGAAGTTGGAGGTGGCCACCGTGATCCGCTTGCGGTTGTAGCGCGTGTTCAGCAGGCTGTAGAGCACGTCGAGGACCCACGGATGCGGCTTGGAGGCGCCGAGCTCGTCTTGCACCAGGAACTCTGCATCCGCGTACGGCGTGAGAACCGATTCCTTGGAAACATCGGCGTCCGGGCGGAAAGACGTCGTGATCTTCATCAGCAGGTCCGAGAAGTCGACGTAGAGTCCCACGACCCCCTTGGTCGTCACGAGCTCCGAGAGGATGGCGCACGCGAGGTGCGTCTTGCCCCTGCCCGCCGGTCCCACGAGCAACAGCCCCGCCTCCACGACCGGGTAGGCGTCCACGAAGTCGCGCGCCGCCGTTTTTGCCTTCGTGAGGCTGACGTTGTTGTCGGAAAAGTTGCCGAGGGTGCAGTCGCGGTACCGCTGCGGAATGCCGGCGGAGTCGAGCCGAGCGCGGGCGATGCCGGCCGCGCGGCAGGCACAGGGATGGGCCTGTTTGCGGCCGTCGGCGGACTCCAGCACCCAGCCCACGCCGCCGCAGATCGCGCAGGCCCCCGTCACCGTTGACCCGATCAGTTCATCCCTCATCAAACCCCTCTCACGCCCTTGCTGCTCACTGCTGACCGCTCACTGATTCTCAGTTCTCCGGCAGGCCGGCTTCGATGAGGATACGGCGGCGGCGCGGCCCCTCCAGATACTTCTTCAGATCCGCCAGGCTCGTTTCCCAGCCGGTCGCCGCCTCGCCCGAATAACGCTCGTAGGCCGGTCCGGCGTCGGGCACGTCCTGCGAGACCGTCACCACGCAGCCATCCTCGCTCTCGGAAAAGGTCAGCTCCATGCGAATCCCCGAGAGCGCTTCGCCCTCGCGCGGCTCGTACGCGATGTCCCCGACGACCAGGCGGCGGCCCCGTTCGAATTCCTCGATCTTGCCGAGCACGGTCGCCTCCGTCACCCCGCGCTGGTCGGTGAAGCCGACCGCCCAGTTGCCCCCGGGGCGCAGTCCCACGAGCGCCCCCTGGCACAGCCAGGACAGGAGATCCGAGACGCGCGTGAACGCGTCGAAGGCATCCACGGCGGAAGCTCCGACCGCTACGGAACGGACCACGGGGGAAGTCACGTGGCCATTCTAATCCGCCCCGCGCGCTGCGTCTCGTATACTCGCGCCCCATGCTGGAAGCCATTCGCACGGCGATCGCGGACGCTCTCCGTGCCGCGGCGCGCGAACGGCTCGGCGCAGAAGTCGAGCGCGTCATCCTCGAGCGGCCCCCCAAGATTGCGCTCGGCGACCTCGCATGCCCGGTCGCTTTCGACCTCGCGAAAGCCCTGAAGAAGGCGCCACGGGCGATCGCGACCGAGCTCGCAGCGGCGATCCAGCTTCCCGCGGGCGTGCGGCAGGCGCGGGTCGAGGGGGGCGGATACTTGAACTTCTTTTTCGATCGCGGACCGGTTGTCGAGGCGCTCTCCGCCGGGCCGCCGCCCTCGCCGCCGCGCCCGGGAAAGATCATCGTCGAGCACACCAACATCAATCCGAACAAGGCGGCCCACATCGGCCACCTGCGCAACGCGGTCCTCGGCGACGTCCTCGTCCGCGCCCTGCGGCACCTGGGCTTTTCCGTCGAGGTCCA
>JANMPW010000472.1:0-2587 GCA_031370065.1 Acidobacteriota bacterium | reverse complement strand
CGGCGAGGCCTACATCTGCGGGCCGGGGCCCCTCAATCCGGACGGGACACTCAAGAACCAGTACGATTCCCCTCCCCAACACCCCTGACGCCCGGCGCATGATTCTGCGCTGGCCGTCTTTCTGCGATACGGCGTCGTGAGGCCGCGCTTTGTCGATACGGAAATGCGTTGCGTCCGGACTCGCGTGACTTAGAATCCGCCCGTGTTTTCGCGCCACAATCTGGATCGTTTGTGCCTCGGCCTTGCCGGTAGCCTCGCGCTCACCGCGGCAGCCCTGGCGAACGACCGGTTCGATGCTCCCGTGGGGGACGTCGTTGCGGCGGGCACGTCCGTCGAGGTGCGGTGGTCGGTGTCTTCGGATGGGCGGGAGGCGACCGAACTGGAGCTGATCCTCTCGCTCGACGGAGGCCTCACCTTTCCGATTCGCGTGAGCCCCGAGATGTCTCCCCGCTCGACGGGCTTTCGCTGGATCGTGCCAAGCCTGCCGTCGGCGCACGCGCGCCTGGCCGTGCGCTCCGGCTCGGGCGAGGGCAGCAAGAATGAGGCCCTCGAATTCATCAGCGGTGAGTTCACAATCGTGTCGACTGCCCCGTGCGACTCCGAGCTCGTGCGCGGTGCCACGGAGTGGTGGACGCGGCAGGCCCTCCTCGGTGTCTCGGCCGAAGATCTGCTCGCCGAGGCGATGCGGGGCCTGGCGGAGCAGCTTGTCGTGCCGGACTTCTCTCTCGATATCAGCGAACCGGATCCGCCCGCCGCCCCGGTTCATGGCCTCTCCGGCGCACGGCTTGCTGCAGGCGCCGATCGCTCCAGCGTGGCAGCCTCGGGCGTTGCCACGCCCCCCCAGGCTGCGACGCTCCCACTGCGACTGTAGAGCCTCTCCTTCCCGGTCGTTTCCCAAACGAATCACGGAGGAAGGAAGAGCTATGAAGCGGAGCTTTTTGCGCCGGTTTGCCGGCGCGTGGTTGTCATTGTTTGGTTGCCTGGGTGCGAGCGCGCTAAGTGCGCAGTCCCCGACCCCTTCGCCGACTCCGGTGCCGGCTCCCTCGGCGGCCGCCGCGTCCCAACAGATCGAGCCGGTCAACGAGGAGGTCGTCGTCTCGGCGACGAAGATGGCGCAGGACCCGATCGACATCCCGGGCGACATAACGGTCGTGTCGGGCGACGAGTTGCGCCGCCGGGGCACGACGACGCTCGCCGAGGCGCTCACGGACGTGGTCGGCCTCGACACCATGGATGGCTCGGACAACGGTCCGCGGCTGCCGAACATCGGTCTCTTCGGAATCAAGGAGTTTGATGCCTTGATGGTCATGGTGGACGGCGTTCCCGCGGGCGGGCCGTTCAATCCCAACCTCGCGCAGATCCCGATCGAGAACGTCGACCACATCGAAATCACGCGCGGACCGCAGGGTACGCTCTACGGCGTCTCGGCGTTCGCCGGAATGATCCAGGTCTTCACGAAGCAGAACCACGGCGCGGGCGACGTCTGGGGCAGCGCCAAGGTGGGGGGCTTCGGGGCGTTGAAGCAGGGCTACGGCCAGGTCAACGTCGGGACGCAGGTCAACAAGGATCTGACGTTGAACGTCTCGGGCTGGATGCAGCAGGGCGACGGCTGGCAGCAGCGAACGGATTTCAAGCGCGACCAGCTCCTCGTCTCGGCCAACCAGGCCTGGGGCCAGACGAAGCTCGGCGTGTCGCTCCTCTGGCTCCGCGACACGAACTTCTGGGGCTCGCCGGTGCCCGTGGACGCGGGGGAGATCCTGCCCGGCTTCCAAATCGACGACAACTACGCGGTCGGCGGCGCCCGTGTCGACCACCACACGATCGGGGTCTTCACGAACTTCTCGACGCCGATCTCGCAGACGCTGACGTTCGAGAACGTTCTCGGTTTCACGCAGGACACCGGGGACTCGATCCGGTCGTGGACGAATGGATACGACGGCAACAATGCAACGGCCTCTGGCGTTGCCCTTTATCCGACGGAGACGACCCTTTACGAGGACGCGCACGTGGCTGCGATGTTCCAGGCCGCGGGCCAGCACCGGCTCGTGGGAGGCGCGGGGCTGACCTGGGGGAAGACGACGGCGTACGGTCACGGTTTCGACTTCGAGCTACAGGTCGCGCCCTTCCCGGTCGTCCCGAACTACGCCGACATTCCGTACGGTGACAACCGCAACTTCAAGGACGAGCGGACCTTCCTGGGCCTCTACATCAACGACCAGTGGACCCCCGTGTGGTGGTTCACGCTGTCGGCAGGAGCGCGTTACGACATCACGTCGGAGACGCTGCACGTCTTCCAGCAGGAGATCGGCTCTCCGAACTTCGACGTGGTCGACGAGAAAAGCGGCAAGGACGCCTGGTCCGGCGGGGTCTCGGGAATGTTTCGCGTGATTTCAATGCCAGCTTTGCAAAAGAGTCTCAGGATAAAAATGGCAATTATCAGCTGGAGCTGGTACCTAAAAGCCCATCTCCCGTGCTGACTAAACTTCAGTTGGTCGTCTCTGCCGCCGCCGTGGATCTTTATATGCGGGATGGCAGCGTGAAGGATGTCTTTCCGGTGATTGCTTCCGTTATTTATGATATCGGAGGC
>JANMPW010000049.1:0-2100 GCA_031370065.1 Acidobacteriota bacterium | reverse complement strand
CGAGCGCTCGATCGTATTGATCTTCATTATCCGCGGCTTCTTCGCCGGCATCGCGGCGATACTCTTCGCCACCCAGCTCCAGGTTATCCAGTCGACCGTGCCGCCGAACCTCGAATTGACCGTCATTACGGCGTCGGTGGTCGGCGGCGTTAGCATTCTCGGCGGCACCGGAACGGTCATCGGATCGACGCTTGCCGCGATCCTCTTCGCGGCAATCGGCTCGTCGCTCATCTTCCTCAACATCTCCGCCTATTGGCTGCGCGCCGTGCAGGGTCTCCTGATCCTCGCCACGGTGCTCGCCGACATGGCGCGGCGCCACCGGATCAAGTGAGGGCGACGATGCCGACCGCGCTGCGCTCCTTCCTTCGACATGAGACGATCCTAGGGATCCTCCTCATCGTTGTGCTCTATGTCTTGTCGACCCAGTCGGACCGCTTCTTCACCGGCGCCAACCTCCTCAACCAGGGGCGGCTGATGACCGAGGTCGGTCTGGTGGCGCTCGCTATGACCTTCGTTATCGTGACGGGCGGCATCGATCTCTCGGTCGGCTCGATCCTTGGCATGACGGCGATCATTCTTGGCGTGCTCTGGCACAATGTCGGCCTCGCACTGCCGGTCGCGATGGTGCTGGCGGTGGTCATTGCCGGCGTCGCCGGACTGGTCAACGGGCTAATCATCACGCGGTTCAGCGTGCCGCCGCTCATTGCGACGCTGGCAACGCTGGCCCTCTATCGCGGGCTCGCCGAGGGCATCAGTAAGGCGCGCTCGGTGCGCGGCTACCCGGAATGGTTCTTCGTCCTCGGGCAGGGCGAGGTGCTGGGTGTGCCGACCCAACTCTGGATATTCTTCGCATGCGCACTCCTGGCCGCCTTCGTGCTCGGCTACACGACGTTCGGGCGAGCGACCTACGCGATCGGAGCGAACGAGGTGGCGACCCGTTTCTCGGGCATCAGCGTCGATCGCACAAAGCTCCTCATCTACACGGCGGCCGGCGCGGTGGCGGGGCTCGCCGGGGTGATTTTCGTATCGCGCGTCTCGACGACGCGCTCGGATATGGGGACCGGGCTCGAGCTCGATGTCATCACGGCGGTGGTACTCGGCGGCACGTCGATCTTCGGCGGCCGCGGCACGATCGTCGGCACGGTGATCGGACTGATCCTCATGCAGGCCCTGAAAAACGGCCTGGCGCTGGCCGGGGTCAAGGGAGACGGGACGATCGTCGTCATCGGCGGCGTCCTTATTCTGGCGATCCTCATCAGCAATATCTTTGGTCGTGACGGAGACAGGTAAGCCTCGACAAAAATCTCGGGTGTCCGCCGTCAAGGACGCCAGTAGATCAAACAGGAGGGAACTAACATGCTTAACAAGTCACACGCGCTCGCGATCGGGCTGAGTCTAGCCACGAGCGGCGGCGCCTTCGCTGAATCGGCGTGGACCGGCGGCGACGATCTGCCCACCAGTCCGCTCTCGTGCGACGGCAGCGCCGGCGCTCCGGAAGCGGCCAAGCCCTACGACGGCGGGACGCCGACGAATGCGCCCGACCGCAAGGGCAAGAAGATCACGGTCGTCGACATTCCGAAGCTGATCGGCATCGGCTACTTTAATGCCACGTCGAAGGGCATCCAGGACGCCGCCAAGGAACTCGGCAACATCGACGCCAAGACGGACGGGCCGACCCAGGCCAATATCGACCAGCAGATCACCTTCATCGACAACTACATCACCTCCGGGGTCGACGGCATCCTGTTCGCCGCCAACGACCCGGTGGCCATTGCGCCGGTGCTCAAGAAGGCGCTTGCGGCCGGCATCAATGTCGTCGGCTATGACGCCAACTCGCAGCCCGACGCACGCCAGTGGTTCGTCAACCAGGCCCAGTTCAACGGTATCGCCAAGGCCCTGATCGACGACATGGCCAAGGAAGCCGGCGAGGATGCCGGCGTCGCCATCGTCACCTCGACCTTCACCACGCCAAACCAGGCGCGCTGGATCGCCGAGATGGCGGCCTATACCGAGAAGTGTCATCCGAAGCTGAAGTGGCTCGAGACCGTCGAGGCACAGGAGGACAACCAGCTCTCCTTCAACCAGGCGACGACGCTGATC
>JANMPW010000025.1:0-8562 GCA_031370065.1 Acidobacteriota bacterium | reverse complement strand
TGGGGCCGAGATTTTCGAGGAGCCGGAGTGGCGGGCGATCGACCCCTCGGGCGCGGCCTTCGCCAACCTGAACACGCTCGAGGAATACGCCGCGCAGAGGGAGAGGGCATGAGCGAGAGCGAAAACCCGCGCCGCGAGAAGCCGCGCCGGCCACGAAGCGGCGCGCCGCTGCGCCGAAGCGTCCTCCACGTGGACGCCCGCGGAAGGGCGCGCATGGTGGACGTGGGAGAAAAAGGGGCGACGCGGCGTATCGCCGTGGCGCGCGGCGCGGTCGCGATGGGGCGTACCGCCTTTGCGGCGCTCGCTTCGGGAAGCCTGGCGAAGGGAGATGCAATGGCGGTGGCCCGGCTGGCCGGCATCCAGGCGGCCAAGCGCACGTGGGAGATCATTCCCCTCTGCCATCCCCTCGCACTCGAGTCGGTCGAGGTGGACGTGTCGCTCGTTCGCGCGCGCCGGGAAGCCGTCGTCACGGCGACGGCGCGGATTACCGGCAAGACCGGCGTCGAGATGGAGGCCCTCACCGCCGTCGCCGCGGCGTGCCTCGCGCTCTACGACATGGTGAAGGCGCTGGATCGAGCCGCCGTGATCAAGGAGATCCTTCTCCTGGAGAAGAGCGGGGGCAGGTCAGGGACATACCGACGGGAGAGGTGACGCTATTTCGAGTCCTCGCCGTCTCTATCCACCCCTCGTGTGCATCTCCAGATGCGGGTCCTTCTTCAATTCCGTCAGCGGCACGAGCGGCGAGCGCTCGCGCAGGGCGAGGCGCTCTTCGGCCCCGCGGTCGGAGCGGTTCCCCCAGGCGCAGGTGAGGAGGGCGCGGAGCTCCTCGGCGGACGCGCCGTCCCGCAGCGGGCGCCGCAGGTCGAGGCCGCGCGCGGCGTAGAGGCAAAGGTACCAGAGGCCGTCGGCCGTCAGGCGGCTGCGGTCGCAGGCGCGGCAGAAGGGCGCCGTCGTCGAGGCGATGATGCCGAAGGTCGTGCCGTCGGGCAGGCGGAACCGCTCGGCGGGCGCGGAGGTCTGCTCGACGATGGGCGCGATCTCGCCGTAGCTCTTTGCGATCGTCCGGAGCATTTCCTCTCGCGACACGACACGCTCCCGTGACCAGCGCGTGGCGCCGCCGACGTCCATGTACTCGATGAATCGGATCTCGGCGCCCCAGCCCTTCGCGCGATCGAGCAGGGGAGCGAGCTCGTCATCGTTGACACCGCGGATCACGACGGCGTCGATCTTGAGCGAGGCGAACCCGGCTCGCGCCGCAGACTCGATCCCGCGCAACACGCGCGGCAGCTCGTCGAACCGCGCGAGCCGTTGGAACCGGCCCGGTTGGAGCGTGTCGAGGCTGACCGTGATCCGGTGCAGCCCCGCCTCGCGCAACGCGAGCGCGTGATCCTCGAGCAGCACGCCGTTCGACGTCATCGCCAGGTCCCGCAGCCACGGCTTCCCCGCGAGGATTTTCACGAGGGCGGGCAGATCGTGGCGCACGAGGGGCTCGCCGCCGGTTAGCCGGATCCGCTCCACGCCGAGCGCGCCGAAGACGTCGGCCAGCCTTCCGCTCTCCTCGAACCGCAGGAGGTCCTCGCGCGGCAGCCAGACGTAGTCCTGTTCGGGCATGCAGTAGTCGCACCGCAAGTTGCACCGGTCCGTGACCGAGAGGCGCAAGTTGCCGAGCGGGCGGCCGAGGCGGTCCGTGAGGGCCATGGGCGGTCTATATTAGCGGTATGACCCTTCGCGTCGCGATCCTCACGGTTTCCGACGGCGTGGCCGCCGGGGCGCGCGTGGATCGCGGCGGCCCCGCCTGCGAGGAGGCGCTGCGGCAGTCTGGGATCGCGCACCGGGTCGTCGCGCGCGAGACGCTCCCGGACGAGCCGGAGCGGGTCGCCCTCGCCATCCGCACGCAGGCCGACGCCGACGAGGCCGACCTCATCGTGCTGACGGGCGGCACGGGCGTCGCTCCGCGGGACCGCACGCCGGAGGCCGTTCGCGCGGCGATCGACTTCGAGGTGCCGGGGCTGGCCGAGAAGATGCGCGCGGAGACCTCACGGGATTTTCCGGCCGCCTACCTTTCGCGGCAGGTCGTCGGCGTTCGCAAGAGAGCCCTCGTCGTTGCGCTTCCCGGTTCTCCCGGGGGCGCCGCGGACTGTCTGTCGGCCATCCTCGGCCTCGTTGCCCACGCGATCGCTCTCATCCAGGGCCGCGCTCCCGAGCACCCTCCCGCGCCACGCTAAGATTCGCTCCGGATGGAAAGAGCCCGTTTCGGAATCGACGTCCTCCTCGAGAAGCCGTGGCCGGTGGCCGGCAAGCGGATCGGCCTCATCACGAACGCTTCCGGCATCACCTCGCAGGGCGTGCCGACGTGGAAGGCGCTGCGGGCGGCGCCGAACGCGCGTTTGGTCCGCCTGTTCGGGCCCGAGCACGGCTTGGAGGGCGGCGCGGTCTACATGGAGGCCGTCCAGGGCTCGGTGCACCCGCCTTCGGGCCTGCCGGTCGTGTCGCTCTACGGCGCGACCGCGGAAAGCCTGCGGCCGCGCCGCGAGCACTTCGCTGACCTGGAGGCGATCGTCTTCGACGTCGCCGACGTCGGCAGCCGGTACTACACTTACATCTGGACGATGCTGCTCGCGATGGAGGCGTGCGCCGGCTCGCGGCTGCGCTTCGTCGTCTGCGACCGCCCGAACCCGATTGGCGGTGAGCTCGAAGGCGCTCCCGCGTCCACGGGCTATCTGACGTTCGTCGGCCTGCACCCGATTCCCGTGCGGCACGGAATGACGGCGGGAGAGCTCGCCCGCCTCTTCGCCGCGGAGCGCCGCCTCGACCTCGACCTCGTCGTCAGCCCCGCGGCGGGCTGGGCCCGGGACGTCTCGTTCGAGCAGGCGGACCTGCCGTGGGTGGCGCCGTCGCCCAACATGCCGACGACCGACACGGCCCTCGTCTATCCGGGCATGTGCCTTCTCGAAGGCACGAACCTCTCGGAAGGACGCGGCACGACGCGGCCGTTCGAGGTCTTCGGCGCGCCCTGGCTCGAGAGCGTCGCGTTCACCGAGACGCTGAACGCTCTCGCGTTGCCCGGCGTCCTCTTCCTGCCGGCGCAGTTCCGCCCCATGTTCGACAAGCACGCCGGCAAGCAGTGCGGCGGCGCGCGCATCCACGTGACCGACCGCGCGGCGTTCCGGCCGTTCCAGACGGGCCTGCGCGTGATCGAGGCGGCGCGCAAGGCGGCGCCGCTCGATTTCCGGTGGCGCACCGAGCCGTACGAGTACGACGAGCGGCCGGCGATCGATCTCCTGACGGGGTCGCCGCGATTCCGTGAAACCCTCGAGGCCGGCGAGAGCCTGCGCTCGGAGATCGCGAGGCATTTCGAGGGGGCGAGACAGTTCCGGACGCGACGCGAAGCCCACCTGCTCTATCCCGACCGCAAGCCCGCCGTGGTCGCGTTCGTCGGAGGCCACGATTCCGGCAAGACCTCCATCCTTGTCGAGCTCGTGCCGCGGTTGAAGGCGAAGGGCATCGTCGTCGGGACCATCAAGCACACGACCCGGGACGTGGACGACGACACGGCCGGCAAGGATTCGCAGCGGCACGCCGCGGCCGGTGCGGCCGTTGCGGCGCTCGTCACACCGGGGCGCACGACATCGCGGCGGTTCGGAGAGGAAGAGGCCTTCGCCGACGTCCTGCACCGCGAGTTTGCCCGTTGCGACCTCGTGCTCGTCGAGGGGTACAAGTCGCTGTCGATCCCCAAGATCGAGGTCATCCGGACGGGCGTGCAGCGCCCGGAGGTCGTCGAGCCCATCGCGAGGATCTCGGACGGCCCTTTCCAGGGCACGGTCCCGACGCTCTCCTTCGGCGACTGGGACGCGATCGTGGCGACGGTGCTGCACGCGTCGGGGCTCGATCGGCAGAATCGGGACTCCGCCAACGGATCCCGGAAATCGGCTTGAGCGGCCGGCCGTTCGTCGTCTTCGATCTCGACGGCACGCTCATCGATGGCTACGCCGCGATCGGCGACGCGCTCGGGTACGCGATGGAGCGGCTCGGCGCTCTGCCGCCCTCCGCCGCCGAGGTGCGCGGCATGGTCGGGCACGGTCTGGAGAGCCTCCTCGCAAAAGCCGTGGGGCCCGAGCGCGCGGCCGAAGGGGTCCGGCTCTTTCGCGAGCGGTATCCCGAGGTCGCCGTCGAAAAGTCTCATCTTCTTCCGGGAGTGGCCGACGTCGTGGCCGCGCTCGCCGACCGGGGCCATCTCCAGGCGGTGGCTTCGAACAAGCCCGCGAAGTTTTCGCGGTTGATCCTCCAGGCGAAGGGAATCGCGGGGCGCTTTCGAGGGATCGCGGGCCCGGACGCCGAAACGCCGGCCAAGCCCGATCCGACGATGCTCCGGCGGCTGATGGCCGCGATGGCTGCCGCGCCAGACGAAACCGTCGTCGTCGGCGACATGGAGGTCGATTTCGAGTTCGCGCGCGCCGCGGGCTGCGGCGTCGTGCTCATCCCGGGCGGCTCCCGGACGCGCGAGGAGTTGTCCGAGCTCGCGCCCGATGCCATTCTCGAAAGCATCGTCGAGTTGCCGGCATGGTTGACGAATCGCTAAGGCACTTCATCGAACGGGATCCCTCGCTTCGCTCGGGATGACGACTGGCGAGAGTAGAATCCCGCTCCTCATGACGAATGCGTTCGATCCGACGGGCGGAAAGCCCGGGCAGGTCCGCTTTTTCCTTCCGGGGCCCGCGTGGGTCCGCGACGCGGTACGCCAGGCGATGGCGCACGAGGCGATCGGTCACCGCGGCAAGGCGTTCGCCGATCTCTACGAGAGCATTCCTCCGCGCCTGAAGAGGGTTTTCCGCACGAAGGGCTTCGTCTTCACGACGACGTCCGCCGCGACCGGGCTCTGGGAGGCGGCGCTCTTGAACCTCATGCCGGAGCGCGTCCTCGCGATCGCCTCGGGCGCCTTTTCGGAGCGCTGGGCGGCCTGCGCGCGCGACCTCGGGATGGCGGTGGACGTCCTCGCGTCGCCGTGGGGGACTCCCGTGGACCCGACCGACGTTCGCCGCGCGCTCGGGAAGGCGCGCTACGAAGCCGTCACGGTGGTTCACTCCGAAACGTCGACCGGGACGTTGAACGATCTCGCGGGGATCGCGCGTGCCGTGCGCGAGGCGTCGGACGCGTTCGTGCTCGCCGACGTCGTGACCTCGATCGCCGGCTCTCCCGTCGAGTCCGACGCCTGGGGTCTCGACTTTGCCCTCTCGGGCTCGCAGAAGGCGCTCGCGCTGCCGCCGGGGCTCGGCATTGCGTTCGCGTCCGAGCGTTTCCGGGCGCAGGCTTGCGAGCGGTCCCGCGCGCACTACCTGCGGCTGTCGGAGGCGGAGGCCTTCGCCGAGAAGCACCAGACTCCTTACACGCCTTCGACGCCGCACCTTTTTGCCCTCGACGTGCAGCTCGACCACATCCTCTCCGAGACGATCGAAGGCCGATGGGCCCGGCACGACGCGCTGCGCCGGCGCGTCGAGTCCTGGGCCGCGGAGCGGGGGCATACGTACGCGCCGCCCGAGGGCGCACGGTCGTGGACCGTCTCGTGCCTGAAGCCGCGGCCGGGCGTTTCGCCGGAGGCTCTCGTCGCAAGGGTGAAGGAGCGAGGCTTCACGATCGGCGGCGGCTACGCCAAGTGGAAGAATTCGACCTTCCGTATCGGCCACATGGGGGACGTGGACATGGCTTCGCTCGACGCCCTCCTCGCCGCGCTCGACGAGAGCGCGAAGGAGGCCGCGTGAGCCGCGTCGTCGTCGCCGAGAAAATCTCACCGGCTGGCCTCGACCTGCTGCGCAAGGCTGGTCACGAGGTGGTCGACCTCGCGGGCGTCTCCCGAGAGAACCTGCTTGCGGCCTTGAAGGATGCCGACGCGCTGCTCGTGCGCAGCGCGACGAAGGTGGATGCCGCACTCTTTGCCGCCGCGCCGCGGCTCACGGTCGTCGGGCGCGCGGGGGTCGGCGTGGACAACGTGGACGTCCCCGCCGCCTCGGCCAGGGGAGTCCTCGTCCTGAATTCGCCGACGGGCAACGTGGTCTCCGCGGTCGAGCACACGTTCGCCGTGCTCTTCGCGCTGCTGCGCCGCATCCCCGAGGCCGCCGGCTCGATGGCCGCCGGCCGGTGGGAGAAAGCGAAGTTCATCGGCGTCGAGCTCGCGGGCAAGACCGTGGGGATCGTCGGCCTCGGTCAGGTTGGCTCGCGCGTGGCGTCGCGAGCGCGCGCTTTCGAAGCGCGGCTGCTCGGTCACGACCCGTACCTGCCCGCCGAGAAGGCGCGCGAGATGGGAGTGCCGCTCGTGCCGCTCGACGAGCTGCTGGCGAATTCGGACGTGGTCACGCTGCACTCGACGGCCGTCGGCCTGGGCCGGCCGCTGCTCGGCGCCGAGCAGATCGCCCGGATGAAGCCGGGCGCCGTGCTCGTCAACGTCGCACGCGGAAGCCTTGTCGATCGCGCGGCGCTGTACGCGGCGCTTTCCGAGAAGCGGCTCGCAGGAGCGGCGCTCGACGTGTTTGATCCGGAGCCCCCCGATCCGGCCGATCCGATGCTCAAGCTTCCGAACGTCGTAGCGACGCCGCACCTCGGGGCTTCGACCGTCGAGGCGCAGGAGCGAGTGTCGATCCAGACCGTCGAAGCGCTGCTCGAGGCACTGGCGGGCGCGGCCTACGTGCCCGCGGTGAACCTGCCGTTTCGAGGGCCCAAGGATTCGGCCGCGGCGGCATGGATGCGGCTGGCGGAGCGCACGGCCCACTTCCTGTCGGTGCTCCTCGGCGGGCACCTGTCGCGGCTGGCCGTCGAGACCTGGGGACTTCCGGAGGACATGCTGCGGCCGGTCGCGGTCGCCGCGGTCAAGGGTGCCCTCGAAAAGCACACGCCGGAGACGGTCAACTTCGTCAACGCGCTCTACGTCGCTCAGGACCGGGGGCTCGCCGTCTCCGAGACGCGCCACGAGGAGCCGGGAACGTATGCGCGCTCCCTGCGCGTCTCGCTCTCGGGCGCGGCGACAACCGCGAGCGCCAGCGCAACACTCTTTACCGGAAGCGACGCCCGGGTCGTCGAGGTGGACGGCCTGCCGCTCGAGTTCCGGCCCGAGGGCACGATCGTCTTCCTGCGCAACCGCGACGTGCCCGGAGTGGTCGGAAGCGTCGGCACGATCCTCGGAGAGGCGGGCGTGAACATCGCCGACTTCTCGCTCGCGCGGGGACACGGCGCCCGCGCGGCGGCCGTCATTGCGGTCGATTCCGCGCCTTCCGAGGCCGCGCTCGCGCGCCTGCGCGGGGCCCCGGCCGTGGAGGAAGTGCGGGTGGTCAGCTGGTGACCCGCAAGCGCGTCGCCGTCCTCTACGGGGGCAGGTCGGTCGAGCGGGAAGTCTCGCGGATCTCGGCGCGCACGATCGTGTCGTCCCTGGACCCGTCGCGGTACGACGTGATCCCGCTCGCGGTCGGCGAGGGCGGGCGCTTTCTCACGCTCGAGGAATCGGCGAGGCTCCTCGCGACGGGAGTGGTACCCGAAAGGTTCCGGGGCGACGCGGGCGCGGGCGAGACGCTGGTCCCCGCCGAGATCGCGCCGGGAAGGATCGACGTCGTCTTTCTGATCATCCACGGAACGACGGGCGAGGACGGAACGCTCCAGGGGTTCCTCGAGACCCTCGGGGTTGCCTACGTCGGCGCCGGCGTTACGGCCTCGGCCGTCGGAATGGACAAGGCGGTCTTCAAGGCGCTCCTGCGCGACGCGGGGCTTCCGACGCCACGCGCTGTCGTCGTTGGGAACCCCGCGGAGGCCTCCCTCGCGGCCATGCTGCCGCTGCCGGTTTTCGTCAAGCCCGCAAACGGCGGCTCGTCCGTGGGCGTGACCAAGGTGAAGCAGCCCGGGGACCTCGGGCCGGCGGTGGAGCTCGCGTTGCGCTACGACGAGCGGGTTCTGGTCGAAGAGGGCATCGACGCGCGGGAGCTCGAGTGCGCGGTCCTCGGCAACGAAGAGCCGCGCGCGTCCATCCTGGGCGAGATCGTCCCGAGTCATGAGTTCTACGACTACGACGACAAGTACCGCGTCGTCAAGGCGAGACTCCTGATCCCCGCCCCGGTCTCCGCGGCCGTCGCGGAGCAGGCGCGGCGGCTTGCGATTGCCGTGTTCCGGCTCTGCGGCGTCTCCGGAATGGCGCGCGTGGACTTCTTCCTCGAGCGCCGCACGGACCGCGTTTTCATCAACGAGATCAACACTCTCCCGGGCTTCACGGCCATCTCCATGTACCCGAAGCTCTGGGAGGCGAGCGGCATCCCATTGCCCGCGCTCCTCGACGAGCTCATTCGCCTCGCCCTCGAGCGGCACGAGCGCCGCAGGCGACTCCTCACGAAGCCGCCGGCAGAGCTGGCGGGGTAGAGGCGGGCTTGCCCCGCCCTCCGACTAGCCCCCGAATGCCTTGACGTGCTCCCGCACGAACTGATCGAAGGAGCGGGGCGGGCGGTCGAGGACCTCCTGGACCGCCAGCGTCACGGCGGAGCCGTTGGTCGTGCCTTCTCCCCGGAGATACCAGGCATAGAGCTCGACAAGCGC
>JANMPW010000705.1:0-3134 GCA_031370065.1 Acidobacteriota bacterium | reverse complement strand
GAGCCGGCGCACGATCGCGCCAATGACCGCGCGGTCGGTCAAGCCGGGGACGAACACGCAGTCGGCGCCGGCGTCGCGGTAGGCCTCCCCTCGCCGGATCGTCTCCTCGAACATCTCGCTCTTCGTGCCGATGCCCCTCAGATACGGGTCCGTCCTCGCGTTGAGCACGATGGGAACGCCGAGACGTTCCCCCGCCTCCCTCATCGCGCGAATCTTCTCGAGCTGGAGCGGCAGGTCTACCAGCGGATCCCTCGGCTCGCCGACGTGGTCCTCCAGGTTCAGGCCGACCGCGCCCGCTTCCAGGACGCTGTTCACGGTTCGCTGGAGGCCCTCGGGAGAAGCGCCGTAGCCCGCTTCCATGTCCGCGGTGACCGGGACCGAGACCGCCTCGCAGATCCGCGCCACGGCCTCGAGCATTCGATCGGGAGGAATCTTCTGGCCGTCCGGATACCCGTGGGAAAACGCAATGCCCGCGCTCGTCGTCGCGATCGCAGCAAACCCGGCTTTCTCGAAGATCCGAGCCGTCGCGCAATCCCACGGGTTCGCGAGAACCAGAGGTCGATTCCCACGATGAAGCGCCCGGAGCTGCTCGGCTTTCTCCCGCAGACCACGCTTGACGTGCATGAATCCTCCGCGAACCGCAGGTTCCCACGACGGAGAGCGAAGCTCGCCGTCACCTTCCTCCGGCAGGCCCGGCGCGACGTTTTGACGCAAAGCGCCGCGCCGCCCGCCCGTTAGGGCTTCTTCGAGAAGGCAGCTTCTGTGATCTGGCGCCGGAGTCCGAGTGCCTCCTCGGCCGGCAGCGGCCCCGGGGCGAGCTTCTCGGCGAGCGTCTCGCCCGGCACGAGCTCGAGCACGAGGAAGCGCACTCCGCCCGCTTCCTCCAACCCATAGATCGCGGCGATGGGCGGATGGTTGAGGGACGCGAGCATTCGCGCCTCCCGCTCGAAACGCGCGAGCCGCTCTGCGTCGGCCGCGAAGAGCTCCGGGAGCACTTTGATTGCGACCTCCCGCTCGAGCTTGGTGTCCCGCGCCCGCTACACCTCCCCCATCCCGCCCGCGCCAAGAGGCGATCGGATCTCGTAGGGACCGAGGCGCATGCCGGCCGAAGCGTCATTTTTCGCCAGCCACGAGCTTCTGGAACCTCGGGTTCTTGCGCAGCGGGTCGAAGTTGGGATCGATCTTGAGCCAACCGGGCGAGAGGTAGCCGGGAATCTTCAAGAGCGGCTCCAACTTGTCGAGCGCCTTCTCCGGCTCGCCGACGAGCATGTAGATCCGCGCGAGCTGGTGCTGGTTGTAGGGGCCGTTGAAGGCATCCTTGGAAACCGGATCGAGCGCAACGCCGCGCTCTCCCTCGCGGATGGCCTCTTCCTTGCGACCGAGGTACGCCAGTGCCACGCCGAGGTAGGCGTGGCGTTGTGCATCCTGAGGCGCTTCACGGAGCTGTGCCTCGAAAGCCTGCCTCGCTTCTTCGGCGTAGCGACGGGTATTCGGGACGTCGCCTTTCAGCGTGGCCGTCTGGGCGAGACAGATTCCCCAGATGCCTCTGTCGTCATCGAACGCGCTCGGCGTCAGCCGTAGGAGAAGTTCTCGCTGTTCCTCGTCGAGCACCCAGCCGAGGTCGTCGTAAGTGGCCATTCCCGCGACGAGGGCGGTCGACGCTATTTCCGTCGGGGTCGCTTTAAGGACGCCGCGTGCGCCCGCGAGGTCCCCCTGGGCGAGGAACGTCATGGTCTTCATCTGGATCAGGTCGAGGTTGGACGGCGCAAACCTGAGTCCTCGGTCTGAGACCTCCCGTGCCTCGGAATACCGCCGGAGATACACGAGGACGTGACCGAGCACGGACTTTACCGGACCGCGGCGCGGATCCAGACGTTCGGCCTGCTGAATATGTCCCACGGCCTCGCTCCAGCGCCCGAGGGATCGCTCGCCGATCGCCAGGCCGAACAGCGCATCCGGATTCCCAGGTGCGAGGCGCAGCGCTTGCTCGAACTGATCGACGGCGCGGCTGTAATCGTGGTCGACAAGGAGTGCGTAGCGACCGATCGCCAGATACTCCTCGGTGCTGCGGGGAGCGAGCGCCGCGACCCTTGCCGCCGCTTCGCGGGCGCGCTTCGCCGTCTCCGGGGTCGGTGTGCCGAAAGCGTACAGGAGGGACCAGGTGTGCGAGACTTGTCCCCAGGCCTGCGCGAACCCCGGATCAAGCGCCACAGCCTCATCGAAAAAAGTGATCGCGCGCCGCACGCTAGGGGGGTTGGCACCTTCCAGGCTGATGATTTCCTCGCCCTTCAGAAGGGCGTCGTAGGCCTCAAGGTTCTTCGTGGGGGTAACGGAAAGCCGCTTCTCGTCCGCCGCCCCGAGGGCCACACCCAGGGACTGGGCCACTTTCGTCGCGATGTCCGACTGCACCTGGAAAACATCGGTCAGCGCCGCGTCGAACGGCTGCAGCCACTTAGAGGTCGGAGCGCCGGATGCCGGAATCTCCACCAGCTCGGGGCTCACTTCCACACGGCTCGCCCCTCCGGTTCCTTTCTGCCATCGCACCGTCGCTGTCAGCAGATACCCGACGTCCAGCTCCCGGGCGACCTCCGTCGGCGTCTTCGTCGTTTTCTTGTAAAGCGTCGAGCTGCCCCGGGCGATCACCTGAACTCCGGGCAGCGCCGTTAGTTTGCCTCGTACTGCATCCGCGATCCCATCGGCGAAGTAGTCGTCTTCGGGAGACCCCAGGTTCTCGAAGGGCAGCACGGCCACGCGCTTTACGCCGGTGCTCTCGGAAACCCTGGGAGAGCGGCGCACGAGAAGAATGCCCGCGGTTATCAGGACGATGAGCGCCGCAGCGATGATCAGAGTCTTGCGCTTGCCGGTCGGGCCCGGTGCGATCTGTGCGCCGCTCGAGACGCCTGTCGAGGGCTGAGAGGACTGCTCCGACAGGTTGAACGCGACATCCTTGGCCGTCTGGAACCGGTTGTCCCGATCCTTCTCCAGACAATGCTTCACGATGTGGTCGAGGGCCGGCGAGATGTTCCGTCCCGACTCCGACAACTCCGGCGGCTCCTCCTTCATGATCGCTGACATCGTGTCCGCCGCCGTAGGTCGACTGAACGCTCTCTTGCCCGAAAGCAGCTCGTAGAGGA
>JANMPW010000690.1:0-3524 GCA_031370065.1 Acidobacteriota bacterium | reverse complement strand
TACAACGTCACCGACGAAATCAAGAAAGCCATGGAAGGCCTGCTCGACCCGACGCTGAAGGAAGTGGTGCGGGGACGCGCCGAGGTGCGCAACATGTTCAAGGTGCCGAAGTTCGGCGTCGTGGGCGGGTGCTACGTCACCGAGGGCACGATCCCGCGCAGCGCGCAGCTGCGCCTGCTGCGCGACAACCGCGTGATCCACGAAGGCAAGGTGGGATCGCTGCGCCGGTTCAAGGACGACGTCTCCGAGGTCAAGCAGGGGTTCGAGTGCGGCATCGGGCTCGACCGGTACCAGGACATCAAGGTCGGCGACATCATCGAGGCGTTCCAGGTCGAGAAGGTCGCCGGAGTGATGAACTCGTGAGCGCCGGAAGATGGTAAACGGGAGACGGTAGCCGGTAGACGGTAGACGGTCGACGGTCGACGAGCCGTCTCCGCGCGCGTCCACTCCCGTTTTCCGTCTCCCGTCTCCCGGCTTCCCATGGTGATCGCCTACGCCCTCTTCGACCTCCACCTGCCCGGATGCCGGGGCTTGAAGGAAAAACGGATGATCGTCAAGAGCCTGAAGGCGCGCATCCGGAACCAGTTTGAAATATCGGCGGCCGAAATCGCGCACCAGGATCTGCTGCAGCGCGCCGCCATCGGCGTGGCCGCGGTCGGGAGCGACCAGCCGACACTCGACGCGGTCCTGCAGCACGTGCTTCGGTTCGTCGAGGAGAACCTCGACGGGGAGATCCTCGAATATCGCAATGAGTTCATTCATGTGTGATCGCGGTTCGCGATTCCCGGTTCACGGTTCACGCCCATGAAGAAAGACTCCCGCCGCAGCCAGCGCGTCGCCGACGTCGTTCGGGCGGAGCTGTCGCGCCTGATCCTCCTCGAGGCGCACGACAAGGACCTCCACCTCGTCACGGTCACCGACGTCGAGATGCCGCCGGACCTGCGGTCGGCGCGCGTCTACTTTTCCTGCCTCGGCGCCGACGAGGAGCGCGAGAAGGCGGCCGACGCCCTGCGCCGAGCCGCGGGCTACCTGCGGCGCGAGGTCGGGCAACGCTGCCAGCTGCGCTACGCGCCCGAGCTCCACTTCATCTGTGACCGCTCGCTCGAGCGCGGGGCGCGCATCGAGGAGATCCTGCACCAAGTCCTGCCCGCGGCGGACAAGCCGGATTCCGCCGACGGAGCGGATGAGGAAGAGCCGTGAGGGAGGGACCGGACCCCGTCAAGCGCGGGCACCTGTTCTTGATCGACAAGCCCGAGGGCCTGACCTCGCATGACGTCGTCGAGCGGGTGCGCAAGGCGACGGGGGTGGCGCGCATCGGCCACAGCGGCACGCTCGACCCGATGGCCACCGGCCTGCTGTTGCTCTGCGCCGGGGGCGCCGCGCGGCTGCAGGGCTTCTTCACGCTGATGGACAAGTCCTACGAGGGCACGATCCGGCTCGGCCGCGCCACGGCCACCTACGACCGCGAGGGCGCGACGGTCGGTCCCGACCGCGACGCCTCGGGCGTGACCGCCGCGCTGGTCGCCGACGCGGCCTCGGCGTTTCGCGGCGAGTTCCTCCAATCGCCGCCTCCCTACTCCGCGAAGAAGGTCGGCGGGCGCAAGTTCTACGAGATGGCCCGCAAGGGCGAGGCCGTCCCGTCCATGCCGAAGATAGTCCGCGTCACGAGCCTCACCTTCGGCGAGCCGCTCGAGGGGCGGCTGCCCTTCGCGATCTCCTGTTCCTCGGGCTCGTACATCCGCTCGATCGGCAGCGAGCTCGGCGAGAAGCTCGGCTGCGGGGCGCACCTCGAAACCCTGCGCCGCACCCGCATCGGCGAGTTTCGCGCCGAGGATGCCGTGACGCTCGAGCGGTTCGAGGCGCTCTCCCCGGCCGAGCGCATGGCCGCCCCGCACGCCATGCCGCTGTCCCGGGTGCCCTTCCCCTTTCCCCGGGTCCAGCTCGCGTCCCTGGAGGCCTGGAAGATCCGCCGGGGGCAGGCCGTCCCGGCCCGGGGACTGAACGCCCGGGACGGCGACTGGGTGACCCTGGTGGGCCCGGCCGACGACATGCTGGCGCTCGGCCAGGTCAACCCCATCGGGGACCGGGGGGTCGCCATGATCAAGCCGAGGATTGTGCTGGCGGACTGACGCACCCCTGCTGACAGCCCCTCCGACCTGTGGTAACGTTCGCGACTTATTAAAAGTAGTGTGAGTGTTTAGAGTGGTTTGGAGGATCGAGTGAATGTCACCGAATACGAGTCCGGCAAGACGGAAATCGTCAAGCAGTACCGGACGCACGACACCGATACGGGCTCCCCTGAGGTCCAGGTCGCGCTGCTGACCAACCGCATCGCGTACCTCACCGAGCATTTCCAGTCGAACGCGAAAGACCACCATTCGCGTCGCGGTCTGCTGCAGATGGTCGGACGCCGGCGCCGTCTTCTGGATTATCTCCGGAGCGAAGACGCCAGCCGCTACCACAAGCTGATCGAGCGCCTCGGCCTCCGGAAGTAGTCCGTCCGGCGCCGGAGCGCGCTGCCGCGGCTGTTGCCCGCGGGATCTCGCGGACCATCCCATCCGGAAGGTCGTTTTCCGACGCCATTCACACAGAGAGGGTAGAGAAAACCATGATCGACCAGATCACCATCCCCGTCGGCTCGAAGTCCATGGAGATCCAGATCGGCAAGCTTGCCAAGCAGTCCGACGGCGCCGCCGTCGTGCGTTTTGGCGATACCGTCGTCCTCGCGACCGCCGTCTTCAACAAGGAGCCGAAGGAAAACGCCGAGTTCTTCCCGCTGACCGTCGACTACCGGGAGCCCACCTACGCCGCGGGAAGGATCCCCGGCGGCTGGTTCAAGCGGGAGGGCCGGCCCACCGAGAAGGAAATCCTGACCTCGCGCCTGATCGACCGGCCCGTGCGGCCGCTCTTTCCCAAGGGCTTCAATCACGAGACGCAGATCGTCGCGTTCGTCCTATCCTCCGACGGCCAGAACGACGCGGACATCCTCGCCATCAACGGCGCCTCGGTCGCTTTGACCTGCTCGTCCATTCCGTTTTATACGCCCATCGGCGCCGTGCGTGTCGGGCGGCTCGACGGCCAGCTCGTCCTGAACCCGACCAATGCCGAGCGCGACAAGTCGGACCTCGACCTGATTGTCTGCGGCAGCGACGACGCCGTCGTCATGGTCGAGGGCGGAGCCCACGAGATCTCCGAGCAGACCCTGATCGACGCGATCCTCTTCGGCCACGAGGCCGTGCGCCAGATCGTCGGTGCCCAGATCCAGCTCCAGCGCCGGGGCGGCTTCCTGAAGCCGTCGTGGCAGGCCCCCGAGGCGTACCCCGCCGGCATGTTCGCCGAGGTCCGCCGCGCGTGGGAAGCCCCGATGATGGCGGCGATGACGCTGCCGAACAAGATCGCCTCCTACGCCGAGATCAAGGCCGTCAAGAAGGCCGCCGCCTCGCTCGTGCCCGAGACCGAGCCGGAACGCCGCAAGCAGGTCGCCAAGGCCGCCGACGACCTCGTCAAGGTGCTGACCCGCGAGA
>JANMPW010000686.1:0-7289 GCA_031370065.1 Acidobacteriota bacterium | reverse complement strand
GCCACGGCCGCGAACGCCTCGTTGATCTCGAAGAGGTCGATGTCCTTCACGGCGAGGCCGGTCATGCCGAGCAGCTTCTGGATCGCCCCGATGGGCGCCGTCGTGAACCACTCGGGCGCTTGGGCCACGCTCGTGTATGCGACGATCCGCGCGATCGGTTTCCAGGCCTTCGCCTTCGCCTTCTCTTCCGAGGTCACGACGAGGGCCGCGGCGCCGTCGTTGAGCTTCGAGGAGTTCGCGGCGGTGACCGACCCATCCTTCTGGAAGGCCGGCTTCAGCGTCGGCATCTTCTCGAGCGGCGCGGCGAAGGGTTCCTCGTCGGCGTCGATCTTCAGCGGATCGCCCTTCTTCTGCGCGACCTCCACGGGAGCGATCTCGTCGGCGAAGAGACCCGACTTCGACGCATTCTGCGCGCGCCGGTACGACTCGAGGGAGAAGGCGTCCTGCTCCTCGCGCGTGAAGTGGTACTTCGCCACGCACATCTCGGCGCAGTTGCCCATGTGGGTGTCCTTGTACGGGTCCCACAGCCCGTCCTTGATCATCGAATCCACGAGCGTGCCGTTGCCCATGCGCAGGCCCGTGCGGGCCTTCTCGAGGAGGTAGGGCGCGTTCGACATGGACTCCATTCCCCCGGCCACGGCGACCTCGTACTCGCCGGCCTGGATGGCGTTGCCGACGTCCATCACCGCGCGCATGCCGGAGCCGCACACCTTGTGGACCGTGACGCACGGGACCGTGTCGGGAACTCCCGCCCCGAGCGAGGCCTGGCGGGCCGGCGCCTGCCCCAGGCCGGCCTGCAGGACGTTGCCGAAGACGACCTGCTCGGCATCGCCCGGCGCAACCCCAGCCCGCGCGAGCGCGGCTTTGATCGCGACCGATCCGAGCGCCGGCGCGGACAGCGACGACAGCTTGCCGAGAAACGAACCGATCGGCGTCCGAGCGGCGGAAAGAACGACCAGGTTTTTCATAGGGGGCGGATTCTACCGCCGCTCTCGGGCCTATTTCGCCGATTCGAGGGTCCAGCCCTGGCGAACCGTCGTCGCCTGGCAATACGCCCTCGAACGCGCCGGCGTGGTGATGTTCCTCACGGGCGGCTCCTTTCCGATGGGCGGACCTGCTCCATCATAGCGCCGGAGGGGTTACTCTTTGGGCATGACCCGCATCGTCGCCGTGGACTTCGGAGAGAAGCGGATCGGGCTGGCGACCTCCGACGCGTCCGGGCTTCTCGCCACGGCGCGCGTGACGCTCCGGCGCAAGAGCGACGCCGCGGCGATCGAGGAGCTCGACCGGTTTTGCCGGGACGAAGAAGCAGGCCTCGTCGTCTTCGGCATCCCCCGCTCGCCCGAGGGCGTCGAGAGCCGCTTCGCGGCCCGCGTCCGCTCCTTCGCGTCCCGGTTCGAACGGCGGACCAGCCTGCCCGTGCGATTCCACGAGGAGACCCTGACCTCGGACGAGGCGATGCGCCGCCTGCCACGAACGGCACGACGCGAAGAGATCGACCGGACCGCCGCGGCCGTCCTGCTCGAGGACTACCTGCAGAGCGTCGGAACGGGGGCCCCGTGAGCGTGACGCGCCGGTTCCTCCGGCTCGGGCTGCTCGTGGCGCTCTTGGCCGTCGCCCTCGCCGTCTACCTGTACCGGAGGCTGGAGTACCCGCCGGCGCCGGCCGCCAACGGGGAAACCACGGTGTTCTTCCAGTTCGGGACTTCGACAAAGGAGATCTTCCAGAAGCTCGCCGACGAGGGCATCGTGTCACCCCCCTGGCTCGCCGAGGCGTACTACCGCATCGCCCGCAGCGCCACGCCCCTGCAAGCGGGCGAGTACCGCTTCCGGCGGCCCGAGCCTCTCTCGGAGGTCCTCGCGCGGATGAGCACGGGCGATGTCGTGAAGCATGCGATCGTCGTGCCGGAGGGCCTGACCGCCGACGAGACCTTCGAGCTCTTCTGCGCGCGCGGCATCAGCCGTCCCGAGGCCTTTCACACGGCGTCGCGCAATCCGCAGCTGATCGCCTCGATCGCACGGGGGGCGACTGACCTCGAGGGGTTTCTCTTTCCCGACACGTACGTCGTCACGCGCTCGACGTCGGCGCGCCAGATCGTGGAGTCGATGCTCGCGAACTTCCGCAGGCACTTCACGCCGGCACTGCGCGAGCGCGCGCAGGCTGCCGGGCTGACGGAGCGCGAAGCCGTCATCGTCGCTTCGATCGTGCAGAAGGAGACCTCGCTCGACCGCGAAGCGGCCCTCGTGGCCGGCGTCTACTTCAACCGGCTTCGCCACCGGATGCGCCTCCAGGCCGACCCGACCGTGGCCTACGCCCTGAAGCGCGACGGCAAGTGGACCGGCACGCTCTACCGCTCGGACTACGGCTACGAGTCGCCTTACAACACGTACATGATCGCGGGACTCCCGCCCGGCCCGATCTGCAATCCCGGGCTCGACGCGCTCGAGGCCGGCGCCTCTCCGGCGCGCACCGATTACCTGTACTTCGTCGCGGACCGCACCGGCGGGCACACGTTCTCCCGGACCTTCGAGGAACACCTCGAGGCGATCGCCTCGGCGAGGCGGCAGCGCGCCAACGGCACGACGGAGGCTCCCGAGTCCCACGTCCGCAATTCGACCCGGTAACAGGACGGCGGCGCGGCGCGCCTTGACCATCCGCGGTTGGGGAGCCACAATCGACTTCAGATCCCTCGATGGCGAATGAACAATTGCCCCGACCGTTCGGCCCCTATCTCCTGACGGCGGCCCTCGGCGAGGACGCCCTCGGCCGGACCTATCGGGCGATCCGACAGGCGCAAGAGCGGGTGTTCGTCCGCCTGCGCCTGCTCGATGCGCCGGAGCTTTCTGCCGAGGCGATGCTCGTCGCAATCGAGGAGAACGGCGAGGTCCACGAGTTCCTGAAAAATGCGGCGATCGCCCGGGGCGTCGAGATGGATGCCGTGGACGGCCTGCCCTACGTCGCCTGGAGCGAGCCGAACGGCCGCACGCTTGATGCGCTGATCGCCAAGTGCCGGTCTTCCGCGCGCAAGATCCCCATCGAGCATGCGCTCTTGATCGCCGAGAAAGTGGCGACAGCGCTCGACCACGCCTATAACACGACGATCGACGGAGACCGCACGCTCCACGGCCTCGTCTGGCCCGCCTTCGTCGGGATCTCCGACGACGGCGAGATCCGGCTCGGTGGGTTCGGCCTTGCGCCCGGAGTCCTTCCCTCTCTCGGGAAGCCGCGGATCGCGCGGGAAATCGCCCCCTACCTCGCGCCCGAGGAACGAGAGCGCGCCGCCGCGGCCAGGAGCTCCGACGTTTATTCGGTCGGCGTGCTGCTGCTCGAGCTGCTCACGGGCCAGCCGCCGCCGCCGGATCCGCTCGCCGCCGTCAAGGGAGTCGCCGGAGCGCCGCCGCCGCCCGTCTCCCCCGAGATCCTCTCGCTGCTGCGCCTGACGCTCGCGCCGGTGGAAACGCGTTACAAGTCGAGCGGCGACCTGCGCCGCGAGCTCGGCAAGCTCCTCTTCTCCGGGCCCTACTCTCCGTCCACCTTCAACCTCGCCTACTTCCTGAACGAGCTCTTCCGGGATGAGATCGAAGCCGAGACGCGGGCGCGCGCGGCCGAGGCGGCACCGACGACGCAGACGGTGACCCTGCCCGGACGAGAGGCGGTGGCTGCGGCCGCCGTGCCGCCGCCTGCGCCCTCCCCGGCTTCCCCGGCGCACCACGTCGAGCCGCCGTCGCTCGCCGTCGCCGCGCCGTCCCGCCGGGGGCCGCTTGCCGCGGTCGGCGGCATCCTCGTGGCCGCGGCCATCGCCGGCGGCGTGTACGTCGTTTCCCGAAAGCCGCCGAGGGCCGCGGGCACCGGCGCGGCGCGGGCCGCGGCGATTCGCCCGATGCCGACGCTCCTGCCCGAGCTCGCCGCCACGCCCGCCGGCCCGACCAGCACGATGTCGGAATCCCAGTTCAAGGACGAGGTGGCCCGCAGACTTGGCCTCGAAGTGCAAAAGCTCGAGGAGGGCGCCCGGGCCCGCGCCATGACACCCACCCAGGCCTCAGTCGCCGCGGCGCCGCTCGAGCCGACGGCCGCCCCGGAGCCCACGGCCCCACCCGCCGCCGAAGCTCCCGAGCCCACGGCGGCGCCCGCGCCGACCGTCAAGCCCGCTACGCGCGAAGGCGCGCTCGTCGCCCTCGAAGAAGTGGACTCGCCGCCCCGGATTTCCCGGATCGTCAAACCGTCCTACCCGCCCCTCGCGCTGCGGGCGCGTATCGGCGGGATCGTCGTGCTGCGGGTGCTCGTCTCGGAAAAAGGCGCGCCGGCCGAGATCGAGGTCGTGCGCGAGGGCCGCGTCGGACTGACCGAAGCCGCCGTTACTGCCGTTCGCCGCTGGACCTTCGAGCCCGCTCGCAAGGACGGCGTCGCGGTTCGGACGTGGATGCTGGTGCCGATCCCGTTCGAGCCGTGACGGTCAGCCGCTGAAGTTCTACGGCTTCGGCGGGCCGTAGTCGATCGACTTCAGGCTCGGGTCCTTCGTGCGGAGGAAGTCCTCCATCACCTTGTCCTCGACCCAGGTGATCTCGGTCCCGTCGATAAAGTAGGTGGGCGTGGATTTGACGCCGAGCCGCTGGCCCTCATCGAGGTCCTTGCGAATGTCGGCGAGGCTCTCGTCGCGAAGGTAGCAGTTCAGGAAATCGGCGCGCGGGATCCCGGAGCCCTCGGCGAACGTGAGGGCGAGCTCGTCGATGCCCGAGACCGTCATCACGGCCTGCTGCGAGTAAACCTGCTTCTTGAAGTCCCACATCGCCGGCTTGTGGAAGCGGACAATGCAGTCCGCCGCGGAGGCGGCCTTCATGGACCAGGTGTGCGAAAACCAGAGGGGGAAGAACTTGTAGTACCGCTTGTAGGAGAGTTTCGAATTGGCCGCGAGGAGCTGGTCCATCTGGAGGCCGCGGAACCTGCAGTATCCGCACTCCATGTCGGCGTACTCGACCAACGTGATCGCGCCGTCCGGCTTGCCCTCGAAGCGGCCCTGCGACAGGTCGATCCTCTTCTTGCGCTCCTCGCGAGGATCCATCTGGAAGTCCCAGAGCATTCCGTTCATGAACTTCGCCCCGTCCGGGGTCACATAGCCCGGGACGCGCATCGCCCCGAACCCGCTCTCGACGGCGACCACGAGGGCCTTCAATCCCGCGGCGTCGCGGTCGGGCACGAGGATCACTTTCGACTTGGTCCGGTAGAGGGCGGACGTCCGCGCTTCGAGCCATGCGAGGTCGAGGGCGGTCTCGACCGGCTTCGGGTTGGGGTTCGCCACGGTATCCCCGTCGAAGAACCACTTCCCGTTGTCCGAGACGTACACGGTCTTCTCGACGGCGAGCTTCGGGTACTTTCCCGTGCGCTTGACCTTGTAGCCCTGGAAGCTCGCAACGCGGTCCGTGGATTTCTCCACCGTGACCTTGGAGGCGGGGTCGTACGAGAGGTAGTTGTTCAAGTAGCCGGGCAGGCGGGCTTCGACGCCCGAGGGCGGCGGCGCCTTGGCGGCCTGCAAGACCGTCGCCGCGCGGGCGACCGCGAAGCTTCCCAACGTTGCAACGAGGACGAATCCGAGTACGCGCGTTTTCATCTAATCCCTTTCACGGCATTGATTGCCCTGGAGGCAGGCCCTTTTGTAGCAGATTGAGCGACCGAATGGCGCCCGGCTGTTCGGGCTTGATGGCGAGCGACTTGCGCAAGAGCGCGATGGCCTCTTTCTGGCGCCCGAGGCAGGTGCGCAGGAGCGCGAGGATGTTGAGCGTGTCGGGGCTCTGGCTCGCGGCTTCGAATCGGGCCACGGCCGCCTCGGCTCCGGCGCAGTCCCTGGCGCGAAAGAGCGCGAGGGCGAGCTGCCTCGCGACCGGCTCGCTGTCGGGATACTGGCGGGCGCCGCGCTCGAGCACTTCCCGCTCCGGGCGGGGCTTGCCCTTCTGCTCGTACTCCGAGGCCCAGAGGAGGATCGTGCCCTCGGGATCGGCGTGCCCGGCCGAGAGCGAGCGCAAGAGCCAGTCGATCGCGGCCCGGTCGTCGCCGCTCTCCCGATGGAGCACGGCAAGATTGAACTGCGGCGAGGCGTACTCCGGCCGCAATGCGAGCGCTTTCCGGTAGGCCTCCTCGGCCCGGGCGCTGTTGGCCTTCCCGTTCCTCGACAGGTACAGGCCGAGGTTGTTCCAGGCCCCTTCCGTCATGCCGGGCCGGTCGCCGCCGGAAGGCGCGAGCTTTCCGGGCTCTCCACCGGAGAGATAGCCGAGCGCCATCAGCTTCTTCGCGTACTCGCTCGCCTCGGTCTCCGACATCTGTTCGGCAGCCAGGCGCCGCACCGGGATCTCGGCCGCGAGGTCCTTGCGCGCGAGCCGCGCGAGGTCCCGGAATCCCGCGCGGATGGGGCTGCCCTCCGCCTGCTTGTCCACCGGTAGCCCGAGCAGCGCCGCGACCGTCGGCGCGACGTCGAACACCGTTGCGCGGCCGCGATCCGGGACCTTCTTGACCCTCGCGCCCCAGGCTGCGAAGACGCCGTCGAGCCGGTGCCAGAAGCCCGCCGTCGACGGATTCAGGGAACCGCGCTCGCAGGAGCGGTCGGCCCCCCACTTGAAGCCGTGGTCCGAATTGACGATGAGCGTTGCTTGGTCCTCCTGCGCCCGACGCATCCACTGCCCGATCAGCCGGTCCACCAGGGCGTAGTACTCGTCCACGGCGTGGGTGTAGCGGGCGAAGTCCGCCTCCGACACACACTCCATCTTCGGCGCCAAGTAGGACGCGAAGACGTGGCCCACGACGTCTGTCCCCTCCAGGTACAGCATCATCAGGTCTGGAAGATTGCGGTCGTACAGCTCCCGCGCGATCCGCGACTGCACGCGGGTGGCCGCGATCGTCCGCGCGAGCGCAATGACCGGGTTCTCCAAACCCTCCCCGCTCGCGCGCGAGCGCGCAATCTCCTGCGCCGACAGATCCACGAAACGCGCCAGCTCCGTGTCCGTGACCTGCCCCTCGCGCGCCGCGATCTGCTCCACGCCGGCCGAGAGCGACGCGGGATACGCCACGCCCTGCTTCGGCATTCCCTCGAACAGGATCGGGCTCGCGTGGTCCGAGACGAAAAATCCCTTCACCTCTACCGCCGGGTGCGTCCCCCACCAGCCGACCACTCCCCCGGTCAGCCCCGACGCCGACGCCACGTTCCAGATCGCCGGCACCGCGCGCGAGCGTCCCGAGATCGGCACCTTCTGCCCCGTCGCGGCATCCACTTCCTGAAAGTCGAGGACGCGGTGCACGTCCGG
>JANMPW010000679.1:0-2418 GCA_031370065.1 Acidobacteriota bacterium | reverse complement strand
TGAAGCGACCGAGAGCGCGACCGACGTCAGCCGGCGCATGGAGATGATCACGGCCGATGTCGGGCGCCGCATGGACCGGCTGTTCGTGGCCGGCACGGCATCGCCGCGCGGACCGTTCAATCCCGATCCGCAGATGGTACGGCAGGGCGTGACGCCGCTGCTCGGCGACACGGCCGCGCTGGTCGATCGCGTCGAGTTCCACCCGGCGCCAGACGTGCCAGCCCCGCCCCTGGTGGACGCCAATAGCGTGCCGATTCCGATTCCGCCGATGCGCCGCGGCGGACCGGACGGCCATCGCTTCGGGCCGCCACGCGGACCCCGCCCCCCGGGGCCGCCTTCCGGAGAGAGCGTCGGGCCGCCGCCGCTCCCGGGCTCGCAGGTGATCGTCATGGACATTCCCAGGATCGTCGAGGAGGCGACGCGGGCCGCGACCGCCGCGGGTGTGGCGGCAGCCGATCCGAAGATCCGCGTGATGATCGATCAGAAAATCGAGCAGCAGCTCGCCGCGAACCGGGAGGGCTTGAACGCGATGGCGGCGGCCATAGGTCGCGAGGCCGCCGCGAGGGAAGCCGGGGACAAAAACCTGCCGATCGACGTCAAGGGGCGCACGGTTGAAGTGTCCGTCCAGAAAGAGGGCCGGGTGATCGGCCGTGCTAATGCGACGCTGAACCTGGACCGGACCCTGCGGACGGTGCTCGCCTTCGCGCATCGCGACCAGGGAGAAATCCCGTTCGCCATCGACCGGCAGGGAACACTCTACACGCCGGAAGCCTCGGACATGTCGCGCCTCAAAGCGCTCGGCGTCGAGCGCACCGCACCCGTGGCCGCGGCCGGCACGCCGCGCCGGACCGGCGACTGGATCATCGTCGCGCGCAAGCCGCCGAGCGGGCTCATCTTCGGCATCGCCCGCCCGATGGCGGCATCGCTCGGCGAAATCCGCCGGGCGTCCGTGCGCAACCTCGGCCTCGGCCTGCTCGTCATCGCCATCGCGTTCGTCGGGATCATCCCGATCTCGCACCGCATGACCCAGCATCTCGCGACGCTCACGCACGGGGTGCGGCAGCTCGCCGGCGGAGACTTCCGGACGCGCGTGCCGGTGCGATCGACCGACGAGTTCGGTGCGCTCGCAGGGGCGTTCAACCAGATGGCCGCCGACCTGGAGCGGCATGAAGCGCTCGCCGTCGAGCGGGAGCGGCTGCGCCGCGAGCTCGAACTGTCGCGTCTGATTCAGACCGAGATGCTGCCGCGCGCCCCGCTTCGCTCAGGCCCCGCCGAGATCGGCGGCGTCTCGATTCCGGCGCGCGAGGTCGGCGGCGACTTCTTCAATTATTTCGTGCTGCCCGATGGACGGCTCGCGCTGCTGGTCGGCGACGTCTCGGGCAAAGGGGTCAGCGCCGCGTTGCTGATGGCGAACATTCAGGCGACGCTGCGCGCGCGGCTTCCCCACGAGACGGATCTCGCAAAGCTCGCCGACGGCCTCGACCGCGAGCTCGATCAGAACACGCCCGGCGGCGTCTACCTGACGCTGTTTCTCGCGATCCTCGAGATGGACGGTCGCCTGCTTCGATACGTCAACGCCGGACACAACCCGCAATTCGTCGTGCGGGCCGGCGGAGGAAGCGAGCCGCTCGGCTCGACCGGGATGCCGATCGCGCTCTACGCCGGCCACGGGTACACCGAAGCCCGAATCGCGCTCGCCGCGGGCGATCTGCTCTTCTTCTATACCGACGGCCTCGTGGAAACCGAGAACAGCGGCGGCGACATGTACGGCGCCGAACGCCTGCAATCGATTCTCGCCGCCGAACAGGCGCAGAGCATCGATACCGTGCTCCATCGCGTCGAGGCGCAGGTAACCGCGTTCCGCGGATCGGCCGAACCGTTCGACGACGCCACCATGATGGCCCTGCGTATCAGTTGATGAGGTAAAGGCCCACGGCTGAGCCGGTTGCGGCGCCTCGCGAATTTTGGGGCGGCATTAATCCCATGATCGACGCGGTGCGAAGCTGCCTCGCCAGTGGCGCACGCGGCGCGCATTCCTGATCCCCGCGCGCACATTCGCCGCATGTCGGCCGCGCATCAACGCGCGACAGCGGATTGCGACACGAGATCCCCAATCCCCTGCACTTCCGAATAGCTTCCTCCCCTGCCGAAGATGGAGCGGATGACGACGCTCCGGTCCGTGCGCGGGAAGCGCGTCAGGTTGACGAGGAATCGCGGATAGCTGCCGTCCCGGTCGAGATAGAACTCCACGTTCGACAGGTAGAACGCCGACAGCGAGTCGCCCCTGTCGCGCAACGCCCGGGCAATGCCCGTCAGCGCAGACGGTCCGCTCAGATTGCCGACGACGGGGATCACGGCGTCGCGAGCCTCCAACGCCCACACGAACTGGAACGACTCCTCGGCCGCCAGGTAATTCCG
>JANMPW010000671.1:0-5244 GCA_031370065.1 Acidobacteriota bacterium | reverse complement strand
CGGCGTGAAGGTCGAGCGGATCGCCGCCTTCGCGCGGGCGAGCGCCGCGGCTTTTGCATCGATGTCGACGCCGGCTTCGGCGTAGCGGGAGGGCTTCAAGCGAGCCGAATTATAGCGGGCCGGGACCGGGAGACTGAAGATCGCCCTTCATCGGCAGCCGCGAGCGCGGGAACCCCAGCAGGCCCGGGAAACCAGTCGGGTCGGCCGCGGCTCCGGTAATAGGCCGGAGGTCGTACCGCTCCTCGATCCACTTTCGAACCTTGCGGCCGTAGTCGGCCCCGAAGACCCGCGTAGGCTCCTGTCCGTCGGGGCGATCCAGGATGACGACCGCCGCCGGGGCCTGCCGAGCGAGCTCTCCGAGAATCTGATCCTCGTTCCGGGAGCGCAGGTAACCCGCTACGTAAAGTTTGTTTCGCAACGGGTTGCGCCGATCCGCCAGGAAATTCAGCACGGCCGCATCGGGAAAGACGACCAGCGTGGTGCCCGCAAGCGTGCGGGTCCGAATCGCTCGGACCAGGGCGTCGAGCTCCGTCGCGAGGGCGGGCGACGCTGTCAGGAACCCGCGTGTTCCCGGAATCGGCACGCGGCGGTCGGCCGAATACTGGAACCCCCTCATCAGGAAGGCTCCCGCGAGCACAGCCCCCAGCGCCACCCGCAGCCCGCGCTCCAAGATCCGGCGAGCCTCGGGAGTGCGCCGCCCATGCACCGACGCTCGGATCAGCCCGGCGGCGCAGACGAGCGCAAAGAGCAGCGGCGGCGCGACGTAACCGAAGTCGCGCAGGTCGAAAATGCGTCGGACGCTGCCCAGCAATCCGACGAGACCGAACGCGAGGAGGGCTGCTCCCCGGCGACCGCGGCGAACCCCGGCGACGACCGAAGCGGCGCAGACCAGCGGGACCCAGCTCAGCAGCAGGGAACCCGTGCGGAGCCCGAGCCACGCTCCGCACACGAGGACACCGAACGCGCCCAGGAGCGGCCACAGGCTCCGAGCGCCCGCCCGGGGGTCGGTGCTCCGCAGTGCGACGATCTCCACCACCCAGTAGGCAGAGATCCAGACCGCCGCGGAGTAGATCCATGACCAGACCCCCCATGGCCAACTGTCCAAGCCCATCCAGGCAAGGCCCGACCTCCGCGTTTCCGCCGGCAGCCCGACGAGGAAGACAAAGCTTTCGGTCGCAAAAGTCGAAGGCCCGGCGACGATCAGGAACGGAGACATCGCGCCAAAGAAAACGGCTGCGGCCACCCCACCAGCGGCGAGCGCGGCCCACAGTGCGGCACGCCGGGTCGGCCCGCGGCGCGCAAACCCGGCGGCCAGCGCGACGAAACCGAGGAGGCCCCAGTCCACTCTGCAAAGAGCGCCCATTCCGATCAGCGCCCCGGCGACCCACGGCTGCCAGCGGCTCTTTCTTTGAGCGAACGCCACGCTGAAGGCGGCGAGCGTGAACGCAGCCGCATGCCACATGCGATAGCCCATCCCCAGAATTCCTCCTCCCGCAAAACGCATGAAGACGAGAAGAGGAATGGCGAGCGCCGTCCAGAGGAGGGCCTCGGCCCGTGCCGTCACCAGGCGCAGCGACGCGTAGAGGGCCGCGAGGGTGAGCATCGAGGCGGCGCCTCCCGCCAGCGCGAGCGTCGCAAAACTCGACCCGAAGAGAAGGAAGAAAGCGGCGTGGAAATAGGGCGTGAACGGGCCGAACCAGTAGACGACGTCCCGGTACAGGAGGTCGCCCTTCGCCAGCGCGTCCGGCCAGAGCCACTCGTTTCCGATGTCGATGATGGGGTCGGTCCACTTCCCGCGCGACAGGACGAAGAGCACAACTGTCGCGACAGCGACCGCAGCCGCTCCCGCCGCGGTCCCGAAACGGGATCGACCCCGCCACTCGTCCGCCGTCAGTCCGGCCTCCGGATGCCCAGGACGAACCGCGGATTGGACCGCTGCGGAGCGCCGCTGTCACGGAACGGAATCAGTCGGTAGTTCTCCTCAATCCACGCCCGGATCTCGCGCCCGTAATCCTCGCCGAAGAGCCCGCGGTCGTACTCGCTCACCGGCCGGCGCCAGAGGACGATCGCCGCCGGCCGCGCGCGCGCGAGCTCGTCGAGAACGGCCGCCTCGTTGTCCGCTGTGAGATACCCCGGCAGGTACAGCTTGTGGCGAATCGGATTCGGACGGCCGGAGAGAAAGTTGAGCAGTTCGCCCTCGGGAAAGACGGCGAGCCCATCCCCCGGCGCCGTCGCGTCGCGGATCGCTGCCGAAAGCTCCTCGATCTCCCGCGCGACTTCCGGCCTCGCCGACAGCATGCCGCCCGCTCCCGCAAAGGGCTCCGCTTCGATCGACGCGTACTGCCAGGCCCGGCCCGCAAACGCGACGGTCACGAGCCCCGCCACCGCCCACCGCAGCCCGGCGGCCAGAGGCGCACGGTCCGCGCCGCGCCGCCGCGAGGCAATCGCGACGTGAAGCAGTCCCGCGGCGCCGACCAGCGCGAACAGCAGGGGCGGGCCAACATAGGCCGAGTCGCCGATGTGAAACAGGCGACGATAGGAGAGGGCGAGGCCGAGAAACCCGCACGCGGCAAGGGCTGCGGCCGGCGAGCCCCGGCGGCGGCGCAGTCCGGCCGCGAGGGCGGCCAGGCAGACGAGCGGGGCCGCGCTGAAGAGAACCGCGCCGCCCGCGCCGCCGGCGATCGCCGTCGCCGCCAGGATCGCGAACACGACCGCCAGCCCCCGGAGCAGCTTCGGCCGATCCGGTCCAGCGGGCCGCGCGAGCAGCGACACGAGAAGAAAGAGCCCCGTCCACATGGCCGCCGAATAGAGGAGCTCGGGGATCCCGTTGCGCCAGTCCGGCAGGCCCGAGAAGGCGACCAGGAAATGCCGCGTTTCGGCTGGCAGACCCGTCAGCAGGACGTGGCCGTCGTTCACGACCGCCGCCGTGCCCGCCCGGGCGAGGAAGTAAACGAGCCCCGCTCCAAACGTCGCGGCGTACGCGGCGACGACGAGAACCGCATCGACGAGGCCTTCCCGACGGCGCCTGGGGCGCACGACGCAGGCGAGCGCTGCCGCCGCGGCCGCCACGAGGCCCCACTCGGTGCGACAGAGGCCTGCCAGGCCCGCGCACACGCCGGCCGAGAGAGCCCTCCTCGCCCGGGATCGCCCCGCGCCTGCCCCGAGGAGGACGCCGGCCAGCGCGAACCCGGCCGCGTGCCAGATCCGGTATCCCATTCCGAGCAGCACGCCGCCGGCGTTCGGCATGAAGACGAGCGCGGGGACCGCGAGGGCGGCCCACTGCGCCGCCTCGCTCTTCCCGGTGACCTTGCGCAGGACGGCGTAGAGAACCGCGAGGACCGCGATCGCCGCAACCGCGCCGGCCACGACGAGAGCGGAGAAGCTCGAGCCGAAAACCCGCAGGAACGCCGCCTGGAAATACGGCGTGAACGGACCGAACCAGTAGACGACGTCGCGATAGAGGAGCTCGCCCCGCGCGAGCGCGTCCGGCACGATCCACTCGCGGCCCGAATCGATCAGCGCGTCGGACCACCTGCCGCGTGAGACGATGAACAGAGCGGCCGTGGCCGCCGCGAGCGCGACCCCTCCGAGGGCACCGCGGCGGCTCACGTCACGACCGAAGGGCGGTCCAACCATCGCCGCCAGGCACCAGATGCGCGGATGTCGTCGATCGCCTCGAACGCGCGGTCGAGCTCGGCGTCCTCCGTGTAGAAGTGCGGCGACATGCGAATGCCGACCCCGGGGCGATAGTCCACGGCGACGTCGCGCGCGTTCAATTCGCGCGATACCTCGAACGCGTTCTCGAAGTCCACACACGCCGTGCCGCCCCGCCGCGCCGGATCCCGCGGGGTCGCCGAGCGGAAACCGCGCGCCTCGGCCAGCTCGATGAGGCGGCCGGTCTGGCGCAGCGACTTCTCGCGGATCGCGTCGGCGCCGGCGCGCAGCACGAGGCGCGGCCCCTCGCGCGCCGCGTAGAGGGCGGGCACCGCGGGCGTGCCGATCAGGAATCGGAAGGCGTCGTCGCGGTACCGCATGGGAGGCGGCTCGAAGGCAAAGGGCGCCGGATGGGCCATCCACCCCGTCAATGCCGGCGTGAGAAGCGCGCGCAGCTCCGGGCGCACGTAGAGAAAGGCTCCGCCCGGCCCGCCGCAGAGCCACTTCAGGACCCCGCCGACCAGCATGTCGGCGCCGAGCGCCTCGACCGCGACGGGCAGGGTTCCCGCGGACTGGTACGCGTCGACCACGAGCAGCGCTCCGGACTTCCGGCACTTTTCGGCGATCGCGGCAACGTCCAGCACGAACGCGCTCTTGAAGAGGACGTGCGAGATCGCGACCACCGCGGTGCGGTCGTCGATCGCGTCGCGGATGCGGCCCTCGTCGGCGGAGGTCCCCTCGCCCGCCGGCGACGCCACCGTGACGATCTCAGCGCCGAGCCGGCGGCCGAGCGTCTCGTACACGTAGCGGACCGACGGAAACTCGCCCTCGATCAGGACGATCCGGTTGCGCGGGCCGGACAGGTCGAGGGACGACATCGCCACGGCCGAGGCAATCGTCACGTTCGGGAGCATGGACACGCTTCCGGGCGAGGCGCCGATCAAGGGAGCGATCTCGTCGCCGAGCGAGACCGACATGTCCCACCACGAGTCGGCCCAGGCGCGCACGCCACGCGTGGCCCAGGCCTCCGCGTACTCCGCGAGCGCTCCCGCGGCGGCCTTCGGCATCGCGCCGAGGGAATTCGAGATCAGGTACGTCGTCTTTTCGAGGATCGGAAATTCGGGGCGGAAGGCGAGCAGCGGATCAGCGGCCATCCACCCTCACCCCATGCTTGTAGATCTCGGAAATCCGGCGCGTGTTCTTCACGTCCTTGAGCGGGTCGGCAAGCAGCACGAGGAAGTCGGCCTGCTTGCCGGCCTCGAGCGTCCCGTAGTAGGCGTCGATCGCGAGCGAGCGCGCCGAGGTCTGCGTGGCGGCCCGGATCGTCTCGAGCGGCGTGAGACCGGCTTTCACGAAGAGGTCCATCTCGATCGAGACGCCCAGGCCCGGAAAGGCCCACATGTCCGTGCCGAGCGCGACAGGCACCCCCCCTGCATGGAGCTTGCGCAGGTTATCGCGCAGCTGCGGCAGCCGGCGCTTCACGTTTTCGAAGTTGGGATACCGCTCCCGATAGCCGGCGGAGTAGGCGGGGCTCTTCAGCTTCGCCGCGTTCTCGCGCGAGATCCCCCGGCCCGGCGCCGTCGTCGCGGG
>JANMPW010000668.1:0-4472 GCA_031370065.1 Acidobacteriota bacterium | reverse complement strand
CGAGCGCGAGACTGAGCAGGAGGAGGGTTATGGGCATATGAAACTTCCGGCGCCTAACATGTAATTAGGCTGCAGATGAAATAGTGAAAAGGACGCGACCGTCGCCGCCTATCATTCCCACGTCCGAGTGTTTCGGTTGCTGCCAAACCGAGATAGTCCAATCGTTTTGCGCGCTGAGGGCAGGCCGGAGGCCGAGAAGTTAGGCTGCGAAGCTTGCGGCCCAATCTCCATCCGAGCTGCAAGGACCGTCGTTCCGCGTTCATACGTGTTCTTCGGTAGGCTTCAGTATCCTACGCCCATTTTCCTGGATCCGGCGCCGGCGAATGGGCTTAGCCTTGAAGGCGCAAGAAGGAGGGTCCATGCGCTTTCTGTTGCGACTCGTGATCAACGCTGCGGCTCTCTGGGTCGCCGTGCAGATCGTTCCGGGCATCACGTACAGCGGCGACTGGGCGCCTTTCATCGGCGTCGCGCTCGTCTTCGGCGTCGTCAACGCGTTCATCCGGCCCATCGTCAAACTGCTCACGCTGCCGATCATCTTCCTGACGCTCGGCCTCTTCGCTCTCGTCGTCAACGGGATGATGCTCTCGCTCACGAGCTATCTGTCCGGCGGGCTCGGAATGCGGTTCCACGTCGAGGGCTGCTGGACCGCCATCCTGGGCGCACTCGTCGTCTCGATTGTCAGCGCGCTTCTGTCGACGTTTCTGGCGGACGCGGAGTAAACCGCCCGGACAACTCGGCCATGCGCGCGAGCCGCGCGGCCAGCTCCGGCCGCCACGCATCCTCCGGCGCGCGCCACGCCCAGTTGCCCTCGGGCCGGGAGGGGGTGTTCATGCGGGCCTCGCTGCCGAGGCCGAGGATGTCCTGCAGCGGTACGATCGCCCGTTGCGCTACGGAATCGTAGGCCGCGCGGATCAAGGCCCACTCGATCTCGTGCCCGTCGCACCCGAGGTAGTCCCAGACGCGCTCGCGCTCCTCGGGCTTCAACGCCGCATACCAGCCACGCGCCGTGTCGTTGTCGTGCGTGCCCGTGTACACGACGCAGTTTTGCGGGTACCTGTGAGGCAGATAGTCGCTGTCGGAGCCGTAGAAGCCGAACTGCAGAATCTTCATCCCGGGAAATTCCAGCGCGTCGAGCAACTCTCGGGCGTCATCGTCGATGTCGCCGAGATCCTCGGCAAGGATGGGCAGCGCGCCGAGCTTCTGGCGCGCGGCGTCGAAGAGCGACCGCCCCGGTCCCGGCAGCCAGCGACCGCCGAGCGCCGTTCGCTCCGTCGCCGGTACGGACCAGTACGCGGAAAACGCCCGAAAATGGTCGATCCGAAGAAGGTCGCAGGCCGTGAGGCACGACCGGATGCGCGCAATCCACCAGGCGTAGCCCTCGTCCTTCAGCACGTCCCAGCGGTAGAGCGGATTGCCCCAGAGCTGGCCGGTGGCGCTGAAGTAGTCGGGAGGCACGCCGGCGACTGCCGTGGGCCGGCCGGTCCCGTCGAGCTGGAAGAGATCCTGGTTCGCCCAGACGTCCGCGCTGTCGTGCGCCACGTAGATCGGGATGTCGCCCACGACGGCAATGCCGCGCTCCGAAGCCGCACGCCGCACACGCTCCCACTGGCGAAAGAAGAGGAACTGGACGTACCGCTCGTAGTCCATCTCCGGGCCGAGCGTCTCGTCGGCCGCGGCCAGCGCATCCGCGTCGCGGAACGCGAGGTCCGGACCCCAGTCGGTCCATGCGCGGCGCGAGAAATAGGTCTTGAGCGCGGCAAAGCGGCCCCAATCCTCGAGCCACGCGGCCTGCTCCGGGGCGCGCAGGAAGGCGGACAGGTCATCCTGCTGCGTCGGGGAGGCGAGGTGCTCGAACTGCTCCCACGAGAGACGCAGGAGATGCTCCTTCCAGTCGCGCACGGCGGCAAAGTCCACGCGGCCGTGGGGAAACTGCGGCGCATTCTCCAGCGCTTCGGGTTGAAGCAGCCGATCCTCCACGAGTCGCTCCGGAGAGATGAGAAGCGGGTTTCCGGCGAACGCCGACGAGCTCGTATAGGGAGAGCTGCCTCCCCCGGTGGGCCCGAGCGGCAACACCTGCCAGAGCGTCTGCCCGGCAGCCGCTGCCCAGTCAAGAAATCCATTCACGGAAGGGCCGAGATCGCCGATGCCGAAGGGGCCCGGCAGGCAGGACGGGTGAAGGAGGATTCCCGCGGCGCGCGAGTCGGCGGTCCGTCGCCGGTCGTCGGTCGTCGTGTTCAAGCGCTCTTGGTCAAGATCGTCCAGCGTTCGCAAGAGTCAGTAATGATACCGGGCCTGAAGGAAGTCGACAGAACCCTCGCCCACGAGGTAGACGACGCGGTGTTCCTGGGTGAGCCGCCGCGACCAGGCACCGGCGAGCTCGAACTTCAGCGGTTCCGGCTTGCCGATGCCGGTGAAAGGATCGCGCAGGATTGCTTCGACGATATCGAGAGCGCGCAGCGCAGTCCGACGGTCATTCCTGACCCAGAATCTCTGATCGTCGAGAAACTCCGGGTGGAAGACGGCCAGATGCCGCGCCGACATGTCGCTTGCGTCAGCGCCGCTTCTCTTCGAGTCCGACTTCGCGGCGAAGCTGACGAACTGACTTGCGCTTGAGACCTCGGCGGCGAGCGCGGCGCACCGCCGTGAGCAGGCGCTTCGCATTTCGGGGAGCGCGCAGAAGGTGAGCCGTCTCCAGAATGCCGCGAAGCTCTGCTGCGGAAATCAGGGCCACGTCCTGCGCGCCCCGGCGCTGGATGTGATCGCCTCCCGGCTCGACACCGCGCTATCGCAGAGCGAGGCAAATCGCGCCCTTGCTGCGGTATAGGTGATCGTTGCCGCCATCGGGCCCCCCGTACAGGAAGTCTGTACGGGATTTCGACCGGAGTCAAAAGCCGGCCGCCGCCCCTTTTGACGACAGGCCCCACGCTAAAGACCGGTCTGGTATCTCCTCGCCTCACGGCTCCTCGCGCCCCACCACAGCATCATCCCCGTCTCGTTGGGGTTGGCGAGGCCGGTGTGCCAGGGGCGGACGCGCAGCGTGTAGCCGAGGCCGGCGCCGGAGGGCTTGCGGTGGGAGGCGCGGAAGACGCCGACCTCGCCCTCGCGCCCGGCCGGCTCGAAGCGGAGCGCCGTGCCGGACTCGAGGGTTCCGTCCGGTTCGACCTGCCCCTCGAAGAGCTCGACGGAGACGTCCGCCGCGTCGAGGGGACCGAGCTGCACGCGCGCCACGAGGTCGAACGCGGCGGCGGGCGGAAGGGTTGCCGGGTCGGGGTCGATGGCGACTTCCTCGAAGCGCACCCCCGGCCAGGCCGCGCGGACGCGTTCTTTCCATGCAACGAGGAGCTTCAAAGGCTCGCGGTCGTTGCCCTTCAGGGCCCTGCGGTGGAAGGCGCCCGGCACGTAGCATTCCTCGAGGTACTCCGAGAGCATCCGGTCGGACGAGAACGCGCGGGCGACCTTCGACGCAGCCACGATCATGCGGTCGATCCAGCGCTGGGGCAGCCCCGAGGCGTCGCGATCGAAGAACATCGGGAGCACGCGCTTCTCGAGCGCGTCGCAGAGCGCCTGCGCGATCTCTTCGTCCCCGACGTGGTCCTTCGCCTCGCCGATGACGAAGCCCGCCTCGTCGTGCGCCGCCTCGTCCCACCACCCATCGAGCACCGAGAGGTTGAGCGCACCGTTCATCGCGGCCTTCATGCCCGAGGTCCCCGAGGCCTCGCGCGGACGCTCTGGCGTGTTCAGCCACACGTCGCACCCGGCCACGAGGGTCCGCGCCATGGCCATGTCGTAGTCGGGCAGGAAGAGGACCCGGCCCTTCAACTCCGACCGCTGTGCGGCGCGGGCGACCGTCCGGAGAAACTCTTTGCCGGCCTCGTCGCGGGGATGGGCCTTTCCGGCGAAAAGGATCTGCACCGGTCGGCCGATCTGGTGAAGGAGATACTCGAGCCGCTTCGGCTCCCGGAAGAGCAGGGTCGCCCGCTTGTAGGTCGCGAAGCGGCGTGCGAATCCGATCGTCAGCGCCCGCGGGTCGAGCACGCGCGACGCCTCTGCGATCTCCTCTTCTCGCGCGCCCTGCCGGCGCTTCTCCTCGACGAGCTTCTCGCGGCACGCCGTCACCAGGCGCGCCCGGAGCAGCTCGTGCGCCCGCCAGAGATCGCCGCGATCCACGTCCTCGGGGTGTTCGAGCACGCCCGTCGCCGCAATCTCCGGCGCCGTCCAGGTCGGGGCGTGGACGCCGTTGGTGATCGGCCGGATCGGGACCTCCGAGAGCGGCAGGTCCGGCATGATCCCCCGCCAGAGCTTGCGCGAGACGCTGGCGTGCAGGCGCGACACGGCGTTCTGGTGGGTCGACAGGCGCATGGCGAGGACGGCCATCGAGAAGAGCTCGCGCGACTGGTCGCCCACCTCGCGCCCGAGCTCGAACAACTCGTCGAACGTGATGCCGAGCTCGTTGACGTACCCGCCGAAGTACT
>JANMPW010000640.1:0-3746 GCA_031370065.1 Acidobacteriota bacterium | reverse complement strand
GCCTTGGTCAGGAACACCGCCATCTGCCCGCGCGTGCTGGGGTTGGCGGGGCAATAGTTGCCGCTGCCGCATCCGCCGGTGATTCCCTCGGCCGCGAGCTGTTCGATCCAATCGGCAAAGAGGCTCGGGCAGGCCACGTCGGCGAAGATGCCGGTGCAGGACGGAGGCAGGTAGGCGGAGCCGCGCTCGCTCTTGAGCAGAAACACGGCCATCTGTTCCCGCGTGACGGGCGCGGCCGGGCAGAAATTCCCGCCACCGCATCCGTCGGTGATCCCTTCGGTCGCAAGCTGCTCGATCCAGTCCGCGGCAAACGCCGGCGTCGGCAGACACGCCACGTCCGCGAAGACGCCGGTGCAGGATGGCGGCGTGTAGCCGAAGCCGTTCTCGGCCTTGAGCAGGAAGACCGCCATCTGCGCCCGCGTGACCGACGCGTCGCGGCAGTAGAGGCCGCCTCCGCAGCCGGCGGTAATTCCGAGCCGGAAGATCTTCTCGATGTAGGAATGGAAGGCGTCCGACTGCGGAACGTCGAGAAAGTCCGCGAGCCAGGCTTTTTCCACGGTTCCAAACGAAGCGTCCGGGTTCGTTACCGTGACGTCATTGAGGGTTCCTGGCGAGAGCGCCGGCGCGGTGGCGTCGATCGTGTTCGCGTCGAGCACCGAGGCCGGGGCCGGGGACCCGCCGATCGTGACCGTGGCGCCTGTGGCGTAGCCCGAGCCGCCGATCGTCATCGCGCCGCCGCCATATGAGGCGCCGGAAGGCGGCGTAATCGCGAGGATGGAGGGCGCGGGAGGAGGCGGGGGAGGTGGAATGCCGATGCTGGCGTCCAGCGAATAGACGAAGGACCGGCTCGTGGCGTTGTCGCCGGTGGCGGTCGCGGTGACGAGGTAGGCCGTCAGGCCGTCTCCGGTGAACCGGGCGCGGGTGTCCACGTATTGGTTGAAGCCGTTCTCCGCGGGCAGCACGACTCGCCAGAACTCGCTCCCGTTGCCGGCGCTCGTCGAAAGAATGAAGCCCGGATGATCGAGCGTGTCGGCGCCGCCCATGACGAGCTGGGTGTTCGTCGGATCGACGATCGGGCCGCCGACATAGTCGTTGAGCGTGACGTGCCAGCGCTGCGAGCCATCGGAGTTCAGGGCGAAAAGCTGGGAGAGGTTCTGGCCGAAGTAGTGAACGCCGTCGGAGCCGACGGCGCTCTTCGTGACGACGTTGTACGGGTAAGGCGTCAGGAAGGACCACAACACGCTGCCGCCGGGCGAGAACGAGTTGAGCGCGGTGTGGACGCTACCGTCCGGCCCGACGGCGGGGGAATTGGCCACCTGGAGCTGCTGGAGGCCGTCGTCGATCGCGAACACGGGCGTTCCGCCGAGCGTCACGCCGCGCAGGTGCCGGTTGGCGTAGAAGTATAGCTGCTGCGTTCCTCCGTTGTCTCCGAACACGATCTCGTTGTAGTTGATCGGCACGCGTCGGTAGAGCTCCGGCGTCTGCCAGCGCAGGCTTCCCTCGGGCGTCAGCGAAAACACGCCCATACCCTCCGTGCCCACGGCATAGATGTTTCCGTCCGGCCCGACAGAGACGCCGATGAGGATCAAGGCGCGGGGGTCCTGCACGAAGGTCCACTTCTCCGATCCGTCGGGGTGGAAAGCGCTGATCGCGTACTCCGAGCCGACGTAGACCGAGCCGTCCGTCCCGACCGCTACACCCTTGTCGCCCGCGCCCCGCACGAGCCACTTCAGGCCGCCGTCCGGCGAGAGAGCGTAGAGGTGCTGGAAGACGTCGATCGCGTAGATGGTGCCGTCCGGGCCGATGGTGGGGCGGACCTGCGCGTACGGGCCGTCCATCCGGAATCTCCAGCGGGCGCGGCCGTCGGCCTGGCGGGTGGTGACACTCAACAGAACGGAATTGGAGGGCTGGCCCGTGGAGTTCGTGACCTGCACGCTCACCGAGACCAGGGCGGCGGCCTCCGGAACGTAGGCGACGATGCGGTTGCCGGTCCAGTTCGCGACTGGAGCCGCGAGGCCGTCGATCTGCACCTGGCCGCTCCCGCCGAAGTTCGATCCGAAGATCTCGAGGTACCCGCTGCGCGGCAGCGTGGGCGCCGAGAGACTGTCGATGTGACCCGCCCCCGTCACGGTTCCGTAGAGCTCGAAGTCGACGTCCGCATTCGAATTCTGATTCAACCCGTCGCCGTGCTGCCAGTCGGGAACGCCGCTGCTGGGGTCGCGAAAGTAGAACGGCTGCCCATGGGGCGCGTCGGTGTCCGCGCTCCAGCGGTACCACGCCGGCGTCAGCACCAGTTGCACGGAGACGAAGTGCTGGCCCGTGGCGGGGAACGGCGCGGGGAGAGTAATGTCCACCCAGCCACCCGGGTAGAGTTCGGTGACGAGATTCGGGTCGCCTGCGGCGAGGAACGACTCGAGCTGCAGCGCGCCCGGCTTGCCGTCGAGCCCCAAGGCGTAGAACCGGACGTACACGCCGGCGAAATCGTCCGTCGGCGTCGCCAGATAGCCGTAGGCGATGATCCGCTCCACCGAGGCGGAGAGGTTGAAGTCGTCGGCCACCTCGGCGGCGTTCACCGGGCCTCCCGGCGCCCGACTGCTCGGTCCGTAGGTCGCTTGGCCGTCCGAGAGCTGCGAGAAAATCAGCTCGCCGGCGAAGCTGCGAGCCGGTGAAAGCAACAGAAGAAGCAGAGGAGCGGCGATCCAAGGAATCCGAGTCCGCATCCGTCTCGTCCTCATGACCTGCACCTCTCGAAGAACATTTAGTGCCAGCCGCGATGATTCCGCATGATGCATTTGCATCTTGTTACGGGCCGCTGCATGCCGCATTGAGCCCGTACTTGAACCGCCAGGGAGGATGGAAAGACGCATCTTCTGAGGAGGGGAGCCCAGATCAAAACGGCCTAAGGCACGGCACGCGTCTTCGACGCGAAGCTCGCGACGCGCCAGCGCGAAGCTCGCCAAGATGATCCGCTTACCCTGGCCAGCGCTCATCAAGGCGACCTCGAACAATGCGGAGCTGCTGGCCCTGTCCGGGCCGCGCAACCCGAATCCCGGAAAGCCGGGCGTCGTCGAGGGGGGCGCTCTGGCCGATCTCCTGGTCGTGGACCGCGGGCCCGATCGCCAACATCAGGCTGATCGAGGACCCGGAACCTTTTCCTCATCACGAAGGATAACAAGGTCTGCAGTAATTCTCTGTCTCGTTGAGGGCGCTGGGGCTGCTCGGGGGATGACCCGGTAGCCCTCCGTTCCGAAGCCCGAAACTCCTGAATCTCGTTGCGTTTTTCTGCGTATCACAGAGGAGACGCGGGGATCCTGCTCTCCCGGACATCTTGCGGAATCGGCGGCGGCGATTGATAGGCTAGCGGGCTCCAACGACAGGATTTTCCCCGATCCCTCGATTCCCGAAGACGATCTTCGCGAGCGCGGGTGAGGCAGAGGCGACGCGAGATTGTAACGGAGGGTTCCTCGGATGAAAAAGCGGATGATCCTGATGCTCGTCGCCGTGGGCGTCTTCATCGCGGCGATCGCGGCCGTCAAGGCGCGGCAGATCCAGGCGGGCATCAAACAAAACGCCTCCTTCCAGCCGCCTCCGGAGGCGGTGACGACCGTCGTCGCGAAGCGGGAGGAGTGGCCGGCGACGTGGAACGCCATCGGGTCCGTGACCGCGGTCCAGGGCGTCACGGTCAGTGCGGACCTGCCCGGCATCGTGGAAAAGATCTCGTTCGAGTCGGGGCAGACCGTCGCGGC
>JANMPW010000454.1:0-3449 GCA_031370065.1 Acidobacteriota bacterium | reverse complement strand
GCCGCGCGTGCGCGACTTCCGCGGCGTGTCGGGCAAGGCGTTCGACGGGCGCGGCAACTACACGCTTGGAGTGCGCGACCACTTCATCTTCCCGGAGATCGACTATGCGAAGACGGACAAGTCGAAGGGCTTGAACGTGACGATCGTGACGACGGCGGGGCAGGACGATCGGGCCAAGGCGCTCTTGGCCGAGCTCGGCATGCCATTCGCCAAGTAACAGGAAAGGCGGGGGGCCTTGTGGTCCCCCGAACCCCCAGGAAGATTTATGGCCACACGCGCGATGCGGATCAAGGCGGCGAGGAAGCCGAAATTCATGACGCGGACCGTCCGGCGCTGCCAGATCTGCGGCCGGCCCCGGAGCGTGCTCCGCAAGTTCGGGCTCTGCCGCATCTGTTTCCGACAGAACGCCAACATGGGCTACATCCCGGGCGTTCGGAAAGCCTCCTGGTAAACCGATGAAAACGAGCGATCCGCTGAGCGATCTCTTCACGCGCCTGCGCAACGGCATGCGGGCGGGCCACGACCGCGTGGACGTCCCGGCCTCGCGCCTCAAGGAGTCCGTCCTGAAGGTGCTCGAGGAAGAGGGCTTCGTGTCCTCCTTCCGGAAGGTTCAGGAGGGCGGGCGGCCCGTGCTGCGCGTCGGCCTGAAGTACGACCACGAGGGCGAGCCGATCGTGATCGGCATCGAGCGCGTGTCGCGCCCCGGGCGGCGCGTCTATGCCAAGGCCGACGCGATCCCGTCGGTGCTGGACGGTCTTGGTGTGTCGATTGTTTCCACGTCGAAGGGCATCGTGACCGACAAGAAGGCCCGTCAGGCGCACCTTGGCGGCGAAGTCCTCTGCAACGTCTGGTGAGGAGAGTGAACCCGTGTCTCGCATAGGAAACATGCCGGTCGTGATTCCCAAGGGGGTCGAAGTCAATGCCGACGCCGGGCACGTTCGCGTCAAAGGCCCCAAAGGGGAGCTCGTGAGCGCGATTCCGGCCGGGCTGACCGTGGCGATCGCCGACGGCCAGGTCCGGATCGCCCGGGCGGGCGAGGAGCCGCACGTGCGCTCGTGCCATGGTCTGCTGCGCAGCCTCGTCGCGAACTCCGTCGAAGGCGTCACGAAGGGCTTCACGCGGGAGCTCGAGATCTCGGGCGTCGGCTTCAAGGCCGAGGTCAAGGGCAAGTCGGTGATCTTCGCGCTCGGGTACTCGCACCCGGTCGACTTCCCGATCCCGGAGGGGATCGCCATCGCGGTGGACGCGAAGGCGGGGCGCATGACGATCACAGGCGCCGACAAGCAGAAGGTCGGACAGACGGCCGCGGAGATCCGCGCGCTGCGCGTGCCCGACCCGTACAAGGCCAAGGGCATCAAGTACGCCAACGAGGTCATCCGGCGCAAGGTCGGGAAGGCCGGCGGGAAGTAACTATGAACCGATCCCAAGCACGCAGCGAATCGAGGGCCCGCGTCCGCCTGCGCATCCGCCAGAGGGTGCGCGGCGGGAAAGAACGGCCACGCCTGGCGATCTACAAGAGCGGTCGCCACATCTACGCGCAGGTGATCGACGACGGCAGCGGCTCAACGCTGGCGCACGCGTCTTCGCTCGATCCGGGTCTCCGGAAGGACGCGAAGAAAGTCGGCGCCTCGCAGGAGGCAGCCGGGCAGGTCGGCGGTCTGGTGGCGGAGCGGGCGAAGAAGGCCGGGGTGACCCGGGTCGTCTTCGATCGAGGCGGTTACCGTTATCACGGCAGGGTGAAGGCCCTCGCCGAAGCCGCCCGCCAGGGCGGCCTGGAGTTCTAGGCATGCGGACAAGTACAAGGACAAGTACAAGGACGGGGGGGACGCGATGAGCAGCAACCGGGGACCACGGGCGCCGCGAGAGCGCGAAAAGGAGCGCGACGCGCAGGGGCGCGAGCTCATCGACCGCGTCGTGCACATCAACCGCGTCACCAAGGTCGTCAAGGGCGGCAAGAACTTTTCGTTCTCCGCGCTGGTCGTGGTCGGCGACGGGCAGGGCCGCGTCGGGTACGGGTCGGGCAAGGCCAAGGAAGTCCCCATGGCGATCAAGAAGGGGATCGAGATGGCCAAAAAGAGCATGCAGAAGGTCTCGCTCAAGGGCACGACGATCCCGCACGCGGTGATCGGTGTCTACGGCGCGGGCCGCGTTCTGCTGAAGCCGGCGGCCCCCGGAACCGGCGTCATCGCGGGCGGTCCCGTGCGCGCGGTCCTCGAGTCGGTCGGGATCCAGGACATCCTCACGAAATCGCTGCGCACGACCAACCCGCACAACGTGATCAAGGCGACGTTCGAGGGGTTGCTTCGCCTCAAGACTGAGGAAGAAATCCAAAAGCGCCGTGGCCGCGGGCCGGCCGAGACGGCGCAGGAGAAGGCGTGACCGAGACGGGTAAGTCCACCGGAAAGGCCGCGGCCAGGAAAGAAGGCGGTAAGGACAAACTCACGATCACGCTCGTGAAGAGCGGCATCTGTACGCCGAAGGACCAGAAGGCGACTTTGACGGGGCTCGGCTTCGGCCGCCTCGGCGGTCGCGTCGTGCGTGAGGACACGCCGGCCGTGCGGGGAATGATCCGCAAGGTCCGGCACCTCGTGGAAGTGACGAAGGGCTGACACATGGTCGAGAAGAAAAAGACGTTAAAACCTGCGGCCCCGGCCAGGAAGAAGCCCGCTGCAAAGCCGCCCGCAAAGCCGCCCGCGAAGGCCGCCAAGGCGGCTCCGCCGGCTCCGGCCCCGGCTGCTGTCAGGCCGTCGCGCCCCGCGAAGAAGGCGGTCGCAGCGCCCGCGCGCCCGGCGGCGACCGGCGTGCACGATCTGGCTCCGGCGGTGGGATCAACCCACTATCGCAAGCGCGTCGGCCGCGGGCCCGGTAGCGGGCACGGAAAGACGTCGGGACGCGGTCACAAGGGGCAGGGCTCCCGATCGGGCTACCGGCACCAGCGCGGCTTCGAAGGCGGCCAGATGCCGCTGCACCGGCGCGTGCCCAAGCGTGGATTCACGAACATCTTCCGCGTCGAGTACGACGTGGTGAACCTCGTCGACCTCGACCGGTTCGAGGCCGGGGCGTCGGTGACGCCGGAGACGCTCGCCGTCGCGCGCCTCTCCCGTAAGAGCCGGCTCGTCAAGATCCTTGGCAACGGCGAGATCAAGAAGGCCCTGAACGTCTCGGCCCACAAGTTCTCGGCCTCGGCGAAGGCCCGTATCGAGGCGGCCGGCGGCCGCTGCGAGGTGCTGTCCCGTTGAGCGCGATCCAGAGCTTCTTCAACGTGTTCAACGTGCCGGACCTGCGCAAGCGGGTCCTCTTCACGGTCCTCGTCCTGGCGGTCTATCGGCTGGGCGCGCACATCCCGACGCCCGGCGTGGACCCGCAGGCGATCAACGCGTTCTTCAAGGCGTCCGCCGGCTCGATCTTCGGCTTCCTCGACATCTTTTCGGGGGGGGCGCTGCGGAGGC
>JANMPW010000623.1:0-8482 GCA_031370065.1 Acidobacteriota bacterium | reverse complement strand
ATGGACGGGTCGCCAGCCACGATCCCCCGGATCATCCCCATCCGGTCCTCAACCGAGAAGAGCGGGGTCTTCTGGTCCTGCTCGAGGAGCGCGACGATGACGCGGTCGGCCAGCCGCCGCGCCCGCGCCAGGATGTCGAGATGGCCGTTCGTCAGGGGGTCAAACGAACCGGGATAGACGGCGATGCGCTCCGTCATGCGTTCCTCCCGCCTTGCGTCGTCACCGTGCGGAGCCCTTCGGCGAGCAGATTATAGGCGGACACCGTCAGGAAGAGCGCGAGGCCCGGGAAGAGCGCGATCCACCAGGCCTCCTCGATCCAGTTCGCGGAGGAGGACAGGATCCCGCCCCACGAGACGGCCGGCGCCGGGAGTCCCACCCCGAGGAACGACAGCGAGGCTTCCGCGAGGATCGCCCAGCCCACGCCGAAGGCCGCCGAAACAATGAGCGGCGGGAGCGCGTTCGGCAGGAGGTGGCGCAGGAGAATGCGCGGCGTCGATGCCCCCATGGCGCGGGCCGCGCGGGCGTAGTCGAGCTCCTTCATCTTCAGGATCTCGGCCCGCGCGAACCGAGCGTCGCCCGCCCAGCTCGTCAGACCGATCGCCGCGATCACCGTCGCGGGTGAGGGCGGCAGGAACGCCGCGAGCGCGAGCAGCAGAAAGAGCACCGGGAAGCAGAGCATGACCTCGATCAGGCGCGAGAGCGCGAGGTCCACGGCGCCGCCGAAGTAACCCGCCGCCGCGCCGACCGTGAAGCCCACGCCGAGCGAGACGGCCGCCGCGACGAGGCCGATCGCCAGCGAGATCGGAGTCGCCGTCACGATCCGCGCGAGGAGGTCCCGCCCGAGGTCGTCCGTCCCGCACGGATGCTCGAGCGAAGGCGGCTGCAGCCGCGCGTCCAGGCGGATGGACCGCGAGCGCTCCGTGAACAGAGGCGAGCACGCGGCCACGAGCCAGAGGAGAACCACGACGGCGAGGGCCACTCGCGCGCTGGCCGGCAGGCGCGCCCGACGCGGGAGCAGCATCCGCACCTCCGCGCTCCCCTAACCCGCCGCGCCATCGCGCACGCGCGGGTCGACCGCGGCGACGGCGATGTCGGACAGGAGCGTCGCGCCGAGCGTCACCACCGCCGAGAGCAGCGACAGCGCCAGGATGACGGGATAGTCGCGGGCGAGGATGGAGTCGAGGTAGAGACGCCCGAGGCCCGGCCACGCAAAGATGCGCTCGATGATGACGCTTCCCGACAGCAGCGCCGGAAGCAGGAGGCCGAAGAGCGTGATCACCGGCAGCAGTGCATTACGCAACGCGTGACGCCAGAGGGCCTGACCGCGCGACGCGCCGCGGGCGCGGGCCGCAATGACGTAGTCGGCCGTGCGGGCCTCCGCCACCCCCGAGCGCACGAGGCGCGCGACGAAAGCGAGCGTCCCATAGGTCAGGCAGGTCACCGGGAGCGCGAGGTGCGCGAGCCGGTCTTGGAGGCCCGCAAGGCCCGCCGGCGCCGCGTCCGCGGCGGTCCCGTAGAGCGGAAGCCATCGCAGCCGCACCGCGAACAGCGTCTGCAGCAACAGGGCCGCCCAGAAGGTCGGCATCGAGTACATCGCGAAGAGCACGGCGCCCGAGGCCCGGTCGAAGACGCTCTCTGGGCTTCCGCCGGCGACGACGCCAAGGGGAATCGCGAGCGCGAGGGCGAAGAAAAGCGCGAGGCCGTTCAACGCAAGCGTGTGCGGGAGCGCCTCGAGAATTCTCTCGGAGACCGGGCGATGGTCCACGAAGGACTCGCCGAGGTCCAGCCGCGCGACCCGCCCGATCCAGGCCGCGAACTGCTCGGGGAGCGGCCGATCGAGGCCGTACTGGCGCCGCATCTCTTCGGCCGCCTTTGCGCTCGCGCGGCGTAGCGAGTCCGCTCCCCCCGCGCCGGGACTGCCGGGCGCCATATGCAGCAGCAGGAAGACGACGACGGCGATGCCGAAGAGGGTCGGCACGGCCCAGAGCAACCGGCGCAGGATGTAGGCCGTCACGGCGCTTTCATCGTTTCGGGCTCGGCCCACCAGGCCAGCGGGCCCGGCCAGATCCCGTAGAGACCGAGTGGTGAGGTGGTCAGGCCGCGGACGCGTCTGCGAAACGCGACCTTCTGCGCCGCGTTGACGACAAAGACGGCGGGAGCGTCGTCGCGCACGAGCCGATGGAAGCGGCCCAGAATCTCCTTGCGGCGGGCGGGGTCCTTTTCGAGGCGAGCCGCCTCCATGAGCCGGTCGGCCTCGGGGTTCGCGTAACAGCCGTTGTTCAGCCCGCTCGGCGAGCACTGCGACGAGTGCCAGTAGAAGTACGGATCGGGATTGGGGTCCACCGCGGACCAGGCGAGCGAGGCGGCCTCGAAATCGCCCGCGTCGATCTTCTCGACGAACGCGGCCCACTCGAGCGTCCGGATCCGTGCGGTGACTCCGACCCGCGCAAGCTCGGCTGCGAGCATCTCGTCGATCTGCCGGCCGACCTCGGAGCCCGCCGAAACGAGCAGGTCGAACGCGAACGGACGGCCGTCGCGGTCCCGGACGCCGTCGCCATCGGTATCCTTCCAACCCGCCTCGTCGAGCAGGAGCGCCGCCGCGGCCGGATCGAAGGGCAGAGGCGGCACGCGCGCCTGGTAGGCTGGCGAATCCGGTGCCCAGGGTCCGGAGATGATGCGTGCCGACCCTTTGTAGAGGCCCCGCACGATCGACGCACGGTCCAGAAGCATCGTCACGGCCCGGCGCGCGCGGGGGTCCGAGAAGAGCGGCGACCGGTTGTTGAGAACGACGTAGTTGTAATCCAGGTTGTAGAACTCCAGGAGGCGACAGCAGACGGCGAAGGCGGGGTCGCGCGCAGCCCGGTCCTTCAACCCCGAGTCGAGCTGGTCCTCGTCGAGCTCGCCCGCGAGGAGCAGCCGGTACGCGGTCGTGTTGTCGGGCACGATGCGGAAGACGATCCGGTCGAAGTGGCCCCGCCGGCCGGGATACTTCTCGTTGCGCTCGAGCTCGACGGACTCCTGGGTCTTCCACGAAACGAGCCGGTAGGGGCCGTTGGCGAGCGGCGCGCGGTTCTGCTTCGACTTCAGAAAATTCTCGCCCGCGAAGCGATGCTCCGGCAGGAGCGGCAGGACGAACGCCATGGACCGGAACGCATAAGGCCTGGAGAACCGAACCTGAAATCGCCGCCCATCGAGCGCCTCGACCGATGCGAACTCCTCGAACACCGGCTTGAACACGTTCGCCGGGATCTTCGGGTCGACGATCTTCCGGATGGTGAAGACCGCATCCGCCGACGTGACCGGCCAGCCGTCCTCCCAAACCGCGTCGGCGCGCAGCGTAATCGTGTACGAAAGCCCGTCCGGAGAAACCTCCAGCCCCTCCGCCAGGCCGGGCACGAGCTCGAGCCGCGCGTCGAAGTCGAAGAGATTGCGCTGGACATACTGGAGCACCTGCGCTTCGGGGGCGCTCGACTGCAGGACGGCGTTCAGGGTGGTCGGCTCGCCGAAGAGGCGGCGGTGCAGCACGCCGCCGTCCACGGCCGTCCCCTGGCTCGACTCGTCGATGAATCCAAGCGCGGGCGGGGCCGGCCGGACCGTCGGCGAGGGGGTGCGGACCGCGCCGACCGGTTCCCGCTTCGCGCGGCATGCCGCACCGAGGAAGCACAGCGCCAGTCCGGCGGCCCAGAACGCGCGTTTCATGCAGGCCGAATTATGGCCCGAACCGGAGACAGGAAACCTGAAACTTGAAACCGGAAACCCGGTCCTACGGCGCCGTGAACGACGCCACGGCGACGTTTCGCGACGTGTCCGTGATGCGCACGAGCAGGTACGCACCGCGGGCCTCGGGCGCAAGGCGGATGAGGTAGGACTCCTTCGCCGAATCGGAAAGCCCGTCCTTCGGCTCGACCCGGACCCACTTCTTCGCGTCGAGGCTGTACTCGGCCTCGAGGATCGGCGAGGCGCTGTCCACGGCTTCGAGCTCTAGCTGGCCGGCCGACCGCCCCACCTCCCGCACCGCCGGGGGCGTGTTGTCGATTCGCACGGGCCCTGACTCGCGCGAGCCCGTCTTCGCTTCGCCCGGATTCGACTCGACGTCGGAAGCCGTGACCCGGAAGACGTACTCCCCATCTGGAAGCGACGTTGCGTCGAAGGAGTAGAAACTTTCCCGGAGGTCCTTGCGCAGCGGGACCCACTTCGCACCCGCGATCGGGCGGAATTCGAGCTCGTAAACGAGCGTGTCGCCGTCCGGGTCCGTCGCCTTCCACTGCAGCGTCCGATAACCCTTTCGGTAGAGCTTTCGTGGCGCCCCCTCGGACCGCGCCTCCTCGAGGCTCGTGAAGATTCCCTTCTCGTCCTGGGCGGACGCTTCGAAGACGTTGGAACCACCGGATCCCGAGCGCGCGAGCACTTCCGCCGGTTCGAGCACCGTGAACGTATCGACGACCGCCCGTGCATTACGGTTGCGGTAGGCAGCCTCCACGCGCCGCACCCGGGGGGACGCGTCGCGGGAGCCGAACATCCGCGTCTTCCACTGGAGATACCGCCCGTCGGGCGCCTGGACTTCGAGGGCATGGGGGCCGCCCGCCCAATTCGACCACGCGCTCCACGTCGTGTCCGGCGTTGCGGACTCACCCGAGCGGAAGGCGAATTCGACCTTCGTTCCGGTCGGCGCCTCGCCTTCCCATCGAAACGCACCAAACCGGCTCGTCCTGGCCGTGTCCTTGATCGCCGACACGTACTCGCCGATCGCTGCTCCCGCCCTGGGGCGATAGAGCGCGCTCGAGCCGTTCGTACCGACGTCCTCGCCCGCCACGATCGTCACCTGCTTCTCGTCGAACGTGCGCGCCAGAGACCAGGAATCCGGCGCGAGCGCATACAGCTTTCCTTTCGGGCCGGTCGCCGCGAGAACTCCGTCGCCGCCCGGATTCCGGGCGAGGTCGAACACGATCTCGTCCGAGCTCGTCCAGACGCTGCGCGGCAACTCGGCGCCGTCGAAGACGAGGACCTCCGAGGAATATCCGCTGCGGGAAGACCCGCGCGACGGAGCCAGCCGGGCGGAGGACACGGACACCGAGACCTCGGCTTTCGATTTGTCTTCGTCTTCGCCCGGGGAGCTCGCCTTCGGCGCTTTGCCGGCAGGGAGCACGGCCGGCAGCGAGATCGGCTCTCCCGATCCCGGCGACGTGTCCGCCGCGGCTGCCACCGCGACCCACACCCGGCCGGAGCGGTCTGAAGTAATGGCAGTCACCTCGGGCTTGGACGAGTCGTAGACGGTCGAAACACGGCCGGCCTTGTCGATGCGGAGCACGAGACCGGAGCCTGACGTACCGGCCCAGAGCCTCCCCTCGGCGTCCACGAAAAGTGACCGGACGTGCGCATCCGTCGTCGTGTGGAGGCGCTCTCCTTTGCCCGTCGCGCTCACGCGGTGGATCTCTCCGGGAAGACCCGTGCCCACGTAGAGCGCGGGGCCGTCGAAGGCGAGGGCCCACACGTACTGCGCCTTCGTGTCGTAGTAGAGAGAAAACTTGGAGCCCTGGATCCGGTAGACCTTGCCGCCCGGCGAGGCTCCCGCGTAGAGAAGGCCGTCCGGGCCCATGGCGAGCGCCGTCACCTCCTGCTCAACGAGCGCAACTTCGATCTCGACCTTCCCGGAAGAACTCACGCGCAGGATCTTTCCCGAGTCGCCGGTCGCGAGGAAGAGGTCCCCCGACCGGCCCTTCGCGGCGGCGAAAAGGACGGGCTCCGAGACGCCCTCGACTTTCACGAGCACGCGGCCGAGCAGCAGCGTGCCGTCCGAGGCGACCGAAACTCCCCGCGCCTCTCCGGCCGAGTACTCGGCGGCAGTGTCGCAGACCCAGATCTTGACGGACGTCGCGCCGAGACTCGCGGCGCACAGGCACAGGGCGAGGCCCAGTACGCCCGGGCTCGGCAAGCGCCGGCTCACCAGGTCCTCGGCAGAACTTCCAGGGTCAGGCGCGCCGAGCCGGCCACCGGCACCGGCTGCTCGACGGATTCCGACTGCAGCCTCAGGTAGGAAAGATCGGGCGTTCCGTTGCCGGGGCCGCGGTCGTGGAGGAGCGCGCCCCGGCTCGGCGGCAGCGCCGCGAGCGGCTCGCCCGCGACGAGTGCCCCGGGCGCCGAGCGATAGGCGAGCAGGTTGAGCGTATTCGGCGGGCGGACCCGCGCGAGAAAGTCCAGGACCTGGTCGAGCGAGTGCGGGTCCGGCGGAAAGAGCGAAAGGTCGTACGCCGTCGCGGCGTTTCCATCGCCGACGAAAACCGTCATCGGGCCCGGCGGCGCATCGGTCGGGACCTTCGCGATCATCACGACCCGGCGCGGCCCGCCCCGAAAGTCCTCGAGATCCACCCAGACCGGCACCGTGTCTCCCGGGTGCACCCGTTCCTTCTGCGCCTCCACGTGCACGACGCGGGCGCTCTGCAGCCGATCGGAGTGGACGATCTCGACGTCGACACCGCGAATCGCGAGGTCGTGAAATTCGTTGGCCATCAGGTAATTCGTCAGCAGCGCCAGCGATGCCACCGCGTCATCCTTGGCGGAGAGCCCGGAGAACACTGAGTCCCAGTGGACCGTGCGCTCGGAGGTCTCGATCGAGGACTTCCAGACGATCGTCCGCTCGCCCGCGCGCTTCTCGAGCGTCGTCAGGACGTTGTCGATCGCCACCGCCAGCAGGATCGGGGTCAGCATCGAGTTGTGCACGACCTGGAACCGAAAGGTCTGCGTCGGAAAGTCCTCCGAGCCCATCCGGATCGTCACGGGAACCATCTTCGGCGCCTCGCCGAAGCTTCCCAGAATGCCCGTCGAGCGGTCCTGCGAGACCGAGCCGAGCACCGCTCCGGTGGTCGAGAACTTGAAGGAACGGTATAGCGACGGCAGGACCGTCAGGACGTCCGCGCGGGCCATCGGCATGTCCACGGGCCCCATCGAGAGGAAGGGATGCCCGAAGGCCAGCAACGAGTTGCCTTCGACCCAGGTGACGGTCCCGGTCGCGGAAAGCACCATGTCTCCCGAGAGAAGCACGGCGGCGACCGCAGAGCCGGGCTCGAGGGGGCTACCTGCAGAGGAGGTGGCCGTGCCCGCCGCGGCCGGCGCCGAGGCGCCCGAGGGCGCGACCAGCCATCCCGCGGCTTCGGCAACCTCCCCGAAGAGCTTGCCGGTCGCCAACGAGCCCGAGAGCGACACCGGCAACGGAAGCGCAGAGGGGCCCGAGGCCGAGGCCTCGGCCTTGAACGGTTTGACGAGGGCCGCGAGCGGCTCCGCGAACAGCCGGTCCCGGAAAGCCGTGACGAACGCGGAGGCCCGCGTCGCTGCACCTCCGATCGGGACGGGCGGGGCGGCCGGAGCTTTACGGATGTCGAGCATGCTCTGGATCGGCGTGATTCCGCAGATCGGCTCGCGCGAAAACGGCCAACCGTAGGCGAGCGCGCCGATCAGCTTGCCGTCGACATAGATCGGGCTCCCGCTCATTCCGGCAATGATTCCCGTGCGCTCGAGCGTGTCGCCGAGGATGCGGGCGAGGATCAGGTCCTGCTTCGGGGCGTAGCTCTTCAGCAGACCCACGATCTCGACGTCGAAGCGGCGCACGCCCTTGCCGTCGCCGAGGTCGGAGAGCCCGTAGCCCTTCATCCCCGGCGCCAGGTCCCCGGCGGGAAGAATGCCGATAGGGTCGGCGGCAGCGAGCGCCGACGTTGCCGCGAAAGCGGCAGCGAGCGCCATCGAGCGCACAATCGTCCTCACGTGGGGCACAACGCCTCGGGCTCGCCGCTCCATTCCCTTTGACCCTCTTCGGAGCCTATGTTACGGTCGAAAGCGATGTTGGCGACCGTGTTTCAACCCGTCACCTCGGAAAACCTCTCCGGGCAGCCTTCCATCCTCTCTCTCTTCTCCGAAACGGGCCCGACCGCCAGGGTCGTCCTGGGGGTCCTGCTTTTCTTCTCGTTTGTCTCGTGGGTGATCATCTTCGCCAAGTTCATCCGCTTGCGGCGGGTCTCCCGGCAGTCGGCGAAGTTCGTGAGCTTCTTCCGAAAGTCCAAACGGTTCTCGGAGGTCAACACCTTCGCCGGGGAGCTCTCCGACACCCCGCTGACGACACTCTTCAAGGCCGGCTACGCGGAGCTGGACGCGCAGGTCAAGGCGATCCGCGCCGACGACGCCCCCACGACGTCCGGAGGCTCCACGGGAAAGCTCCTCATCAAAAACATCTCGGGAATCGAGCGCGCTCTCGAGCGCGCGATCGGCGTCGAGATGTCGCGCCTGACGAAGTCCATGACCTTCCTCGCGACGACCGCCTCGGCCTGCCCGTTCATCGGCCTGTTCGGCACGGTGTGGGGCATCATGCAGTCCTTCCGCGCGATCGGGATGACCGGCTCGACCTCGATCGCCGCAGTGGCGCCCGGCATCTCCGAAGCCCTCGTCAACACCGCCGCGGGCCTCGCGGCCGAGATCCCGGCGATGATCTTCTACA
>JANMPW010000452.1:0-2265 GCA_031370065.1 Acidobacteriota bacterium | reverse complement strand
GCGGCCGCGGTGTCGGAGGCGCGGAAGCCGCGTCCGTGCAGGATCGGGACCCCCATCGTCTCGAAATACCCCTCGTCGACGGTGTCCATCGTCGACGTCAGGCGCTCGCGGTCGCGCGGCATCTGGAACGCCTCCGGCACGAACGCCACGCGGTCGAAGTCCCCCAGGCCGCGCGGCGGGTTCTGCGTGAATGCCGCGCTGACGACTCCCGGAGCCTCGCGCACGCGCTCGGCCAGCTGCTCGTAGAAGCGCTGCGTCTGCGCCGCGTCGTACTGCACCAGGCGCGGGTTGAACCGCACCATCAGCAGGTGATCCGTCGCATAGCCGGCTCCCTCCCCGATGCTGTGCTGAAACCCCCGGACCATCAGGAAGGATGCCGCGAGCAGCATCATCGACATGGCGATCTGCGCCACCACGAGCGCATTCCGGCCCCACAGGCGCTTGCGGTCGCCACCGGACTCGTCGCCGTCGGCCGCCTTGAGGCCCTTGACCAGGTTCGTGCGCGTGCTCTGCAGCGCCGGCGCGAGGCCGCAGAAGAGCGCGCTCAGGACCGACAGCGCGAGGCTGGCCAGGAGCATGCGCCCGTCCATGCGGAACGGAATCTTGACCGGCAGCTCGGCCGGAATGGTGAAGGTTTGCATGGCCCGGATGCCGAGGTATCCGACCGCGATTCCGCCCAATCCGCCGAGCAGCGCGAGGACCAGGCTCTCGGTCAGGAGAAGCCGGATCAGCCGGAAGCGCCCCGCCCCGATCGCCAGCCGTATGGCGATCTCGCGCGTCCGCGTGCGGGCACGGGAGAGCAACAGTCCGGCGGCGTTCGTGCACGCCACCAGCAGCACGGCGAGCGCCAGGGTCGTGAAGATCACGCTGAACTTCCAGTTGACGTCGCCGTCCTGCGTTCGCATCTGGAACATCGTGCGCACGGCCGCGCCGCGCTCGCGATTCACCTTCGGGTACTCGCGCTCGAAATCCCGCGCGACCACGGCGAGCTCGTTCTGTGCCTGCCGCAGCGTGGTGCCCGGTTTCAGGCGCCCCCTCACCGTCAACCCGCGATCGTCGCGGTCCACGAAGAAGTCCTTCTTTGGACTGGTCGAGAACACGCGCGCCATCGCGAGCGGAATGTAGAAGTCCGGACGGTCGAAGATGTAGAGCCCCGTGAACGTCTCGGGCGCCACGCCGACGATGGTGAAGTCTTTTCCGTTCAAGCGAACGACCCGGCCGACGGCGGAAGGCGCGCCCGCGAACCCGCGACTCCAGAAGTCCCACGAGAGGACCACAACGGCGTCGCGTCCGGGCGCCTCGTCCTCGTCCTTCCGGAACCCCCGCCCGAGCTGCGGCTCGACGCCGAGAGCGCGGAAGTAATTGCCGGAGACCAGCATTCCGCCCCGGACGAGCGGTGTGGCCTCGCGCTCGGCGCTGAAGCCGACCGTCGAGAGCGGAGCGTTGGCGATCACGCCGTCGTAGCTCTTCGTCCGGTCGCGGATGTCGAGGTACTCGCGGTAGGAGAAGGATTCGAAGCCGTTGTCCCGGGACGTGCTGACGAGCGTGACCACGTCGCCCGGACGCGGCACCGGGTACGGCCGGAAGATCAGGGCGTCGAGCATGCTCAGAGGCGTCGCGGTCATCCCGATCCCGAGCGCGATCGTGACCACCACGAGGGCCGTCAGCCCGGGCGTGCGGCGCAGGCTCCGGACGGCGTAGCGCACGTCGTCGACGAAGTCCGTCAGCCAGTGGACGCGCCGCGTGTCGCGGATCTCTTCCTTGCGCTGGTCGAGCCCGCCCATTGCGCGCAGGGCCCTGTAGCGCGCCTCCTCCGGGGACAGCCCCTCGGCGATCCCCTGCTCGATCTTGTGCTCCAGGTGAAACTGCAGCTCCTCGTCGAGCTCGCCCTCCACCCGGCGGCGGCGGAAAATGGACTTGAGCCGCAACGGCGCCTTGAACCACCAGTGTTCGATGCGCATGGTGCTAAGCCTCGGAGAGCTGGACGACGTGCGAGATGGCCGACGACAGCCGCTTCCAGTTCGCCTTCTCCGATTCGAGTTCCTTTCTGCCCAGACGCGTGAGCGAGTAGAACTTCGCTCGCCGGTTGTTTTCCGTCTGCTTCCACTCGGCCTCAATCCATCCCTCCTGCTCCAATTTGTGCAAGGCCGGGTAGAGAGATCCTTCGCTGACCTGCAGCACGTCTCCGGAGATCGAGGTCAGGCGAAGGTTGATGGCCCACCCGTGCAGGGGCTGGAGCGCCAGGATCTTCAGAATAAGCAGGTC
>JANMPW010000612.1:0-4574 GCA_031370065.1 Acidobacteriota bacterium | reverse complement strand
CCCGCGAGCAAGCCCCGAAGCATCTTGCGTTCCTGTTCGCAGGTCTCGCGGACGTCTTCCAGGAACGCCTCTTCCGAGAGCGTCGCCGACTGGATCGACCACGTGTCGATCCCCCAGCCCATCGTCTTGTAACGGCCGAACCGGTCGACGAGCTCTTTCGCGAACCCCGGAGGGGAAGAGATCGTGAAGCCCGGCGGCAGGCGATCCGGGTCGAACTGGATCGGAGAAAGGTAGAGGCCGATCTCCGGCGCGATCGTCGAGAGGCGCAGCTTCGCATAGCCGTGAACGGTGATGAGCGGATTCACGCGGAAGTCGAGCGAGAGCCAGTCACTCCACTGCCCGGGCTTCAATTCCGCACGCGCGCCTCCCGCTTCGAGGATCAAGCGGTCGCGCGCCTTGGGCACGGTCAGCGTCAGGGGAAGATCGATCGTCCCCTCCCGCCCGAAGGCGCGTCCCGGCGGACCGGCGATCCGCGTCACCTGACTGCCCGTGTTCGATTCGAGCCGCGTAATCTCGACCGAGAAATCGTTGCCCTCGCGGAGAGCGAAGAAGGGATCCGACGTGTAGTACGACGGTTTTCCAATGCGCCCGGAAAGGTCCGGCACGCCGAGCCCGGAAAGCATCCTCCCGCCGGCGAACGCCTCGGGCGGAAAGGTCACCGGCATCCGGATCACCGTCGCCGGCCGCGCGCCGGCTTCCTGCCAGAACACGGGCCCCCGCCGGTTGTTGCGGACCCAGGGGCGCGTCGCGGGAAGCCAGGCCTTCGAAGCGAGGAATGCGCCGCAGGCGCCACCCGCGGCGAGAACGAGCAAGAGCGCGGCAGGGAGGCGCCGGCGGCGCCAGAAGAGCAGGAGCGCCGGCAGCCCGAAGAGAGCCGCCGCCCCGGCCGCGAACGCCGGCGGGTTGTTCTTTCCGAGCAGGAAGGGCACCTGGAGCTCCTCGGCCACCGCGAAGGTCGGGATGCGGTTGCCCGGGTCGCGCTTCAGAAAGTCGAAGATCTCGTGCCCGCCCGGGTCGAGGCCCGTCGAGAACGTGGCCCAGGAGACGGGCGTTTGCGCCGGGATGGTCGGCGTCAGCGGCGAGTAGCCGCCGCGCTTTTGCAATTCCGCGAGGCCGGGAAGCTCCCCCTTGCCAAGCATCTCCTCGACCACGTGCGCGTCCACGCCGTCGAACCCCAGGATGACGACCCGTCCGGGCGCCGGGGCCGGCGCGGCGGCGAGCGGCGCACCGGCGAGTACGAGCCCGAAAAGCGCCGTGGCGAGGGATCTCATGCGATGAGGCCACAGTGTAGCCCGTCGCCGCCCGGCACTACAATCCGCGGCGTGACGGCGCGGACCGAAGACCTCGAGACCCTGCTCGCGCGGATCCCCGACTTGCGCGTCCGCAGCCTCTTCTCGCCCGAGTTCATCCTCTGCGCCGAGCATTTCGACCGCTTCACAATCGAATGGGTTCTCCGGCTCGTCCATGAGCTCGGGCTTGCCGACGAGCTCGACCGCGGAGCAAGCGCGGGCGGAATCGTGTCGGCCCACGGCTTCGCGCCACGCGCCCGGGTTCCCATCGAGTGGTTCCTCGCAAAGCTCGCCGCCGAAGGCCTCCTCGACGCGTCCACCTCCGGCCCCGATCCGGTCTATCGGGCCCGCGGCCCCCTCCCGCCCGGCGACCCCGATCGCGCCGAGGCGCAGGCGCAGGCCATCGACCCGCGGTCGCTGCCGGCCTTCGCGGTAGTGCGGGCCATGGTCGAGCACGTGCCCGAGTTCCTGCGCGGCGAAAAAACCGGAGAAGAGATCCTCTTCTCGCCTGTCCGGTTGCCCCTGTGGTTCGACTACTTCTCCAACGACAACCTGCTCTACCAGATCAACAACCGCCTCGGCGCCGAGGCCGTCGCCCGCGCGCTGCCAGCGACGCGCCGGGCCACCCTGGTCGAGATCGGCGGCGGCTCGGGCTCGGCGGCCCTTGCTCTCGGAGAGCGGCTCGCCCGCGACGCCGCCCTGCCCCGCATCGAGCGATACGTCTTCACCGAGATCGTTCCGACGTTCCTGCGGCGCGCCGAGCGCTCGGTCCGCGGGAGATTCCCGGATCTACCGATCGAGTTCTCGCGGCTCGACATGAACACGGATTTCGCCGCGCAGGGCGTCGCCGCCGGGATCGCCGACGTCGTCTACGCAGTCAACACCGTCCACATCGCGCAGGACCTCGCGGCAACGCTCGCGCGCATCCGCGAGACCCTGAAGCCCGGGGGCGTCGCGGTCTTCTCGGAATGCGTGCGCCCGTTTCCGGGCCAGCCGATCTACGTCGAGTTCGTCTTCAACTTCCTCGAGAACTTCACGGGGGTCGCGACGGACGCGGCGACCCGCCCGAACCACGGGTTCCTCACGCCGGAGAACTGGCGGCGCGCGTTCGCAGCCGCCGGGTTCGATGAGCCCCGCATTCTCCCCGACGTCGAGGAGCTCGCGAAGCACTACGACGCGTTTTTCGTGGCTGCAGTCAGCGCACGGCGACCCTTCCGCGAGGGATCGTCCCAAAAGGGATAGAAGCAGTACCACTGGTCCGGGTACTCGCGGACGTAGTGCTCGAGGATGGCAACGTACCGGCCGATGTTGGCTCGCAGGGCCGCATCGCGATCGCCCGCGGTTTCGATCGGGAGCGGCCCCTCCACGATCGCGCGGTAGCGTCCATCGGGCAAGCGCACGATGAAGGCGGGCAGGACCGTCGCCCCCGAGGCCATCGCCACCCGCAGGGGGCCCCGCGGAAAGAACGCCTCGCGTCCGAAGAAGGGCGCGGCGACGCCGGTGTTGTCGAAGTCCCGATCGCCCTGCATGGCCACGATCCCGTTCGACCCGAGCGCGCGTAGGACGGCCAGGGTCGGCACGAAGCTCTTGTCGACACGAATCTCGGTCACGCCGCAACGTTCGTGGAGGCGCCGCCGCTCGCGCTCGACCCCGGGAAAGATGTCGGGTACCAGCACGACGTGGATGGGCTGCTTCACCTGCGCGAGCATGAGGCCCCCGACCTCCCAGTTGCCGAGGTGGGCCGTCAAGAGGAGCACTCCCTTGCCGGAAAGCCGGCCCTCCACGATGTTGGAGTACCCGATGACCCCTTCGATCAGGCGCGCGGCGTCTTCGGGCGGCCGCGTGGCGAAGTGCAGGAAGTCGACCCACGCCGAAAAGTGCGAGACCACCATCTCGAAGGCGAGGCGCCGCACCTCGGGCGAATCTTCGGAGGCGCCCAGGATGACGGCGAGGTTGGTGCGCGCGGCCCGCAGGTATTTCGGCCGCAGTCGGTAGTAGACCGTCGCGAGCGCCCGTCCCCCGCGATGCATCGAGCGCCGGGGCAGGTTGCGGGCGAAGGCGGCCGTCGCCGGGAACCATAGGCGCGAAGTGGCCGAGGCGATCGCGCGCGCGATGGGATTGCGCGTCGCCATCTTTTCCTGCACGGGAGGTATCCTACGGGAATCGCGAGATCGGAGACGAGAGACGGGAAACGAACGCGCCTGGCGCTGGCGATGCCCTTCGCGGTCTTCGCACTGCTGACCCTCGTTTCCTGGCAGCGATGGATCGAGCCGTACATCGACACCGGCCGCGAGCTCATGGTTCCGTGGCGCCTGGCCCACGGCGAATGGCTCTACCGCGACGTCCACTTCCATCACGGGCCCCTCGGGCCCTACCTCGCCGCAATCGCCGACGCAATTGCGGGACGGTCCCTCCCCGCGCGCACCGCGCTGTACGCGCTCGTCGCGCTGCTCCACGTCGCCGCACTCGCTCGGCTCTCGCGCCGCATGCTGTCCCCCGGGCGCGCCGCGCTCGCAACGTCCACCGCGATCGCCGCGGCCGTCTTCCTGAGGCCGGGAGGATGGCTCTTTCCGTTCAGCTTCGACACGGCGATCGCCGTTGCGGCCCTGACATGGGCCCTCGTGCTGGCCGCGCGCCCGGAACCGACCCGGGCGGACGTCGCGGCAGGCCTGTGCCTGCTCGCTGCCCTTCTTTCCCGGCCCGAGCTCGGCCTGGCCGGGGTCCTCGTCCTCGGGGCTGCCGCGCGGCGTTTCCCGCGGCGGCTCGTGCCGCTCGGCGCCGCCCCCCTCGCGGCGGCCGCGGCCGGATACGCCATGCTCTCGGTCGGGATCCCGCGCGAGCGCCTCATCGCGGACGGTTGGCTGCGGCTCATCGAGCCGCCCGAAGCGTTCCAGAATGTCTATCGGGCGTATGCCGGACTCGACCGGGTGGGGCTCCGGATCACCGAGCTCCTCCTCGCCGCGATCGTCCTCGCGCTCGTCGGCGCGCTCGTCGTGACGGCCGCCTGGATCGCCTCGCGGCTTTCCGCGGGTGGGCATCGTGCCGCCGCAGCGGCGGTCGGCGCGTTCTCCGTTGTGGCGCTCGTCCTCGCGGCCGCGATCCGGTTCCGTCCGCCGGACGCGCTCGCCGACCGGCTCGCCCTTTTTCCCCCGCTCGTGCGCGTGATCCCTCCGTGCCTTGCCATCGCCGCCGCCCGACGGCTCTTCGCAACCCTTCGCGGCAGGAATCCAGGCGGCCCCTTCTCCGCGGTGCCCGAGGCCGTCCTCTGGATGGCGGCCGTCTTCG
>JANMPW010000610.1:0-2622 GCA_031370065.1 Acidobacteriota bacterium | reverse complement strand
CGAAGCGCGCGAGCGTGTCGGGATCCGCTGCGACTCGCTCGGGAAGCACCTTGATCGCGACATCGCGCCCGAGCTTCGCATCGCGCGCGCGATAGACCTCTCCCATTCCGCCCACACCGAGGAGCGAAAGAATCTCGTAGGTGCCGAGGCGGGAGCCGGTGGAGAGTGTCATTGAATGGCTGCACCCGGGATTCTAGTCTGACGGAGAACGCCGGCCGACGCCGGATCCTGGCGAAGACGCTTAACGGAGTTCCCGATACCGATCGACCCCGAAGCCCCAGGAAACGGCCCGCTAGACCTTCTTGACGTAGATCTCGGCGGCGATCGCGGGATCGACCGCGAGGGTCGTCTCACCCAGAACGAGGACGAACGCGGGGACCTTCTGCTGGACGCGGATGCGGGCGCCCGGGACGATCCCGAGATTCGTCAGGCGCGCGAGGCGCTCGCGCTCGCGGGGCACGATGTAGACGATCCGGCCTTCCGCCCCGGCCGGGAGCCGGTCGAGCGGCTGAACGAGCGGCTCGATCGTCTGCGAGAGCTCGTGGCAACAGGGGCCCTGCGGAATGGGCTTGCCGTGCGGGCAGGCGCGGGGATGGCCGAGAAACGAGCAGATCGCGTCGGCGAGGCCGGCGCCGAGGACATGCTCCATGACGCAGGCCGTCCGGTCCACGGCGTCCTCGTCGCGCACCTCGAGCACCGTCGTGAAGAGAACTTCGGCCAGGCGGTGCCGACGCACCTGTCGCTTCGCAAGCTCACGCCCCTCGGGCGTCAGCGCGACGCGTCCGGCGGCGACCCGCACGAGGCCGCGCCGTCCGAGCTCCGCGAGCACCGCGTCAAGCACCGTGACTTTGCTCGACGCGTGCAGGTCCTCGATCCGATCGAGCCCCTGCTCGCCGAGGACCCAGAGCTCTTCGGCGACTTCCTCGATGTCCTGGTCGGCGAGATCGGGATGCAGCATCACGGCTTCCTCCGCAGGCGACGGAACAGCCGCCCGAGCACGTCCGCGATCCATGAGGACCGCGGGAACTGAAAGCCGCAATTCGGGCACCGCACGAGCGCGCACCCGGTCTGCATCGGGCACGTCCCGCACACGAGCCCCCCGTGTGTGAAGCGGTTTCCGCAGAGCCCGCAGGTGAAGGTGCTCGCCTCCAACGGGTGCGCGGGCAGGTCGACGAACGGGACTTGCTCGGGTTTCATCGCAGCGGCAGCGGCACGGCGCGCAGAAAGAGGTTCAGCGCCGCGCCTACGGCGATCGCGAACGGGAACACGAACGCGGCAATAGCCATGGCGGTCTTCCAGCCGCGCTCCTTGACGATCATGAAGAAGTTCGCGATGCAGGGGATGAAGAGCGTGATCGTGACCATCGCCACGAGCGATTGGACGGCGTCGATGCGGCCGTGCCGCGCCATGTCGAAAAGGCCCGCCGCGCCGAAATCGCGCCGCAGGAACCCGACGACGAAGGCGGGCGCCGTCTCCGAGGGAAGCCCCAGGACTCCGGTCAGGATGGGCTTCGCCGCGCGCTCAACGAGGCCGAGCAGCCGCAGCCGGTCGGCGACGAAGAGAATCGCGGTGCCGAGCACGAAAAGCGGCACGGCCTCGCGCAGGTACCACTCGATGCGCGCGAGCGTCTTGACCAGGAGGTTGCCCGGGCGCGGCAGGCGCAGGGGCGGCAGCTCGAGGACGAAGTCGCCCGTGCGGCCCGGCAAGATCCGCGCCGCGAGCTTTCCGACGGTAAAGAGGACGGCGAGCACGATGAACGCCCAGATCGCGAGCGCGAGCGGCGAGAGACCGCCGAGCATGGCGAGGATCACGGTCAGCTGCGCCGAGCACGGGACGCCGAGCGCGAGCAGCAGGATCACGATCAACCGCTCCTTCGGAGTCTCGAGAATCCGCGTCGTCAGGGTCGCCATCGTGTCGCAGCCCAGTCCGAGCACCATCGGCAGGACCGCCTTGCCGTTCAAGCCCATGGACTTGAAGACGCGGTTGACCATGACCGCAAGGCGCGGCAGGTAGCCCGAGTCCTCGAGGATGCCGAAGGCGATGAAGAACGTGCCCACGATCGGCAGCACGAGCGCGAGCGAGTACGCCAGAGCCATCGTCACGAACCCGTACGGGCCGACGAAGAAGTCGCGCACGATCGGCCACGGGATGACGGCGTCGGCCAGCCGCGTCGCCGCCGGGCTCACGATCTTCGCGAAAAACCCGTTCTCGAGCAGATCCACGAGCGTCTTCGCGCCGAAGACGCCGACGAAGAGATAGGAGAGGTAGAGCGCCCCGAGCAGCACGGGCACGCCCCAGACGGGGTGGGTCGTGGCGCGGTCGAGACGGGCGACCAGCGCGCGCGTTGGCGCGGCGGGGGGTAGCCTGCGCGTGACGACCTCACGGACGATCTGCCCGGCCGTGCGCAGGCGTGCCTCCTGGATGACGTAGCCGAGGTCCTCGCGGTAGAGACGGCCGAGGCGCGCGCGGATGCCCTCGAGGCTCGAGAGCGTGTCGTCGGCCATGTGCGCCCGCAGCCAGGGCGTCAGCGTCTGGTCACCTGCGAGCGCCGCGAGCGCGAGCGACCTCGGCGAGAAGGAGCCGCTCGGCATCAGCGGGACTGCCGCGTCGAGGGCCCGCTCG
>JANMPW010000217.1:0-4025 GCA_031370065.1 Acidobacteriota bacterium | reverse complement strand
TGAAGGCCTCAGCGCGCCTCGCACCCTCCGGCCTCGTACTTCCAGGCGACCTGTTCCGGCCTTTCTCGACGAGAAATGGGGCAAAGGCTTCCTGAAGCCGGAGGTCTGGGTGTCGATCGTCTACGCGGATCTGTCCGGGAACAAGTGACCGGCCCCTAGCTTCTAGGCGCTCCTCCTGAGCAGCAGCAGGCCCGCCGCGGCGAGAGCGATGCCGAACAGAGCCATCAGGCCCGGCGTAAGCGTGGGCACGGCGGCGGGTCCGGCCCCGGGCCCGGGGGACGGGGTGACGGTGGGCGTCAGAGTGGGCGTCGGGGTCGGCCCCTGCGGCGTTGGAGTCGAGGTCGGCGTCAGCGTGGGTGTAGCCGTCGGGGTCGGGGTCGGCGGAGCGCCGAGGGGGAACGCGACCGAGAATTCGGACGTGTTGCCGCTTGGATCGGTCGCGGTGGCCGAGAAGATGGGCTGGCCGGGAGGGACCGCGAAGACGAGCGGCCCGAAGTTCGCGTTGCAGAGCGCGTCGGTCGTGACGTTCGTGAAACCGAGGAACGTCTGGCCCTCGCCGTTGCCGCTCGGATCGGCGGCCACATTGGAGAAGAACTCGAGCCGGAAGGTCGTGCTGGGGGTGCTGTTCAAGGTGCCCGAGATCGTGACGTTGCCGGCGGCGACGGGAGCCGAAGTGATCACTGGGTAATTCTGGCCGAGATTCCCCGGATTGCCGAATTTAGGGGTGTTGCACGCGTTGTTAGGCAGTGGCGGGCCCCCGTTGGTCAGCTGGATTCCCAGGAATGCATTATTAAAAATGGAATTACCCAGGATGGCGTTGTTGACAAAACCGACGGCGACGATAACTCCAATTTGATTGAAGGCGATGATATTGCCTTGCCCCGGGCTTGTCCCACCGACGAGGTTGCCGTTGACACCCGGCCGGATGCCGAAGTTGTTGCCTAATGGCGAAACACCGTCCCGCTGAGTTCCGACCAAATTGCCTTGAATAACAACGCCGCTGTTCAGAGTGCCGAAAGGCACGCTGATGAAAACGCCGCCGCTGTTGTTACCCGAAATCAGATTGCCCAGAATCATCGTATTCGCCGTCGGTTGGCCGCCGATTCCCAGACCTCCCAAAGTGACGAGCGCGATCGTGCCCGTGATGTCCGGTCCAATGTAATTGCCCTGGATCAGGTTTCCGTTACCGGAACCGGCCTGGAGAAAGATCCCTCCCTGCACATTGCCCGAGAGAAGGTTCCTGTCGGCAGCGGCGGGGCCGCCGAAGGTGTTGTTGTCGCCCAATTCCTGCCGGATGCCGAAGCCGCCGCAGGAAGCGCATCCGCGCGCCGTGCCGGCTGGGTTGGTTCCGAGAAAGTTGCCCGCGATTGTCACGTTGTTCGCAGCGATGCTGCTCCCGGCGGAGCCCACCGTAATTTGATCGCCTGACCCATGAAAGTTGAGGCCGCGGATGACGGTCCCCGAGGCATTGATCTGCAGCCCGCCGACCCCGTCGCCGCTGGCGCCCGGGAATTCAATGAGCACGACGGCGTTGATCCCGGCATTGAGCGCGTTCGTGTTCGGGCTCGCGCCCGGCTGGGTGTATCCGTTGAGCGTGGCCACCTCGGTGATTGCAGGCAGCGCCGACGTGCGTGTCATCGTGCAGACTTTCGTGATCGCATTACAGTTTGGATCGGACGCGGGAATGGTGAAGTTGATCGTGTCCATTCCCGCGGAGCCGGCCACGCACTCTCCGGCCATGGCCCCCGAAGCGGTGTTCGTGTTCGCGGCTACGATGGCTTCCCGAAGCGTGCACACGCCGTCGTTGGCGGTGGTGTCGGCAGTGGTCGTCACCGTGATGGTGGCGGCATAGGCTGGCACGGAGGCGAAAAGCATCGCGGCGAATGCTGCCGCGCAGGGTAGGCCGCGATGGATGAGGTGGAACCGCTTCGCGTCGATGGCGCGTAATCCCTGCATATGCACCCCTTTTGTGGCCCGTGTCGTTTCGTTTTCCGGGGCGGAATCTACCACCCTTTGTAGAATTGAGTCGCAATTGCGACGGCAAACCCGGTCAGCGTGCCTCGCTCGACCCCGCTTCGTAGCGCCAGGCGGTCTGCTCCTTCGCGCCCTCGGCGAAACGCGTGTCGACGTATTCCTTGAACTCGATCGGGCGGTCGAGGACGCCCGTCTCGATCATGAGGTCGCGCACGAGGTCGAAGTCGGCCTTCCGCGGCGAGAGCGGCGTGTACATGACGCGGTCGAGCGGGTTCGTGAGCGCCCACCGGAGGATCTTCGGGTTCTGGTTGTAGTAGAAGCGCCCCACGAAATCCGCGGCGTGGTCGCGGTGCGGCTTGCCTTCCTCCAGCCAGAGACCGGACCGCGCGACGCCGTCGACGAGCGTCTGGACCGCGAGCGGGCGGGACGCGATGACGTCCTCGCGGACGACGAGCACGCAGGACATGTAGTCGGGCCAGTGCTCCCGCGCATGAAAAAGGACGCGGCCGTAGCCGCCGATCTCGGCCTGCGAGGGAAACGGCTCGCCCATGGAGAACGCATCGATGGCGCCCGCAGCCAGCGCGCCCGTGACGTCGGGAGGCGCCATTTCGACGATCCGGAGGTCCGAGGGTTTCATGCCGTACTTCTTGAGGACGCGGAAGACGATGAGCCGCTCGTCGGAAAAGCGGCTTGGCACGGCGATGGTCCGTCCCTTGAGGTCGGGGAACGTCTTGACGGGGCCGTTTTTCCGGACGACGACCGCGCTGCCGTAGCGGTGTCCGAGGTACACGATGCGGATCCCGACGCCTTGCGCCTTCAGCGCGATCGCCATGGGAGCGACGATGAACGCCGCCTGCATCTTGTTCGCGATGAGCGCTTCCTTGATCTCGGGAAAGCCCTGGAACATCCGGGGGATGAAGAGCTCGCCTGCCTCCGAGAACTTCGAGATGTAGTCGGTCACGGGGCAGGCGAGGTGGCAGGTGACGGGGATGTAGGCGACGTTGAGCTTTCGCTTGTCGGGCGCGATGAAGTCGTTCGCGAGGACGGCCCAGTTCACGTTGAGAACCGAGTGCAGCGCCGTGACGACGAGGAGCCAGGCCGCGAGGCCGAAGGCAATGCGCCTCGGCATGCGCTTCGGGCCGGTCATGCGGACTCTCCCTGGAAACCCCAGCGCACCGTCCGAAGCCTCTCGAGGCGCCGGGCCAGCACGTCGAGCGCGAGGCCGATGACGCCGATGAGGAGCATGCCGGCGACGACGAGGTCGTAACGCTTCCCGGCGTTTCGCGAGTCGATGATGAGGTAGCCGAGGCCGGAGTCGACCGCGATCATCTCGGCGGCCACGTCGACGATCCACGCGATGCCGAGCGCGATCCGGAGACCCACCAGAATCTGCGGCAGTGCGGCCGGGAAGACGACCCGCGCGAGCAACCGCGGCGTCGAAAGTCCGAAATTGCGGCCCGCTTGCAGATACATCGCGGGGACGCTCTTCACCCCGTTCATCGCGGCCACGACGATTGGAAAAAACGCCGCGAGGAAAATGAGAAAGCCGGGCGCCGCCTCCGAGACCCCGAACCAGAGGATCGCGAGCGGCATCCACGCGAGGGGGCTGATCGGGCGGGCCATCTGGATGACCGGGTTGAACGCCGAGGCGAGCGCCGGGTTCCAGCCGAGGGCGAGGCCCGCCGGAACGCCGAGGACCAGCGCGAGAAGGTACCCCGCCGCGACGCGCCGGAGGGAGTCGGCGACGTAGTGCCCGAGCACGCCCTTGCCCGCGAGCTCTCTCAAGGCGAGCAGGACCTCGAGCGGCGACGGGAACACGTTCGTGTGGCTGAATCGGACGGCGAGCGCCCAGACGAGGACGGCGAGCGCGGCCGTGCCGAGAGGAAGCACGAAGCGCAGGGCGTCAGATCTTGTGGGCAAGGCCGATCTCTCCGAGGAGAAGGTCCCGGAGCTCGTTGTACCGCGGCGAGCTGAGGTCCCGCGGATGAGGCATCTCGATGTCCACGATCCGGCGGATGGTGGCGGGCCGGGTGGACATGACGACGACGCGG
>JANMPW010000523.1:0-2957 GCA_031370065.1 Acidobacteriota bacterium | reverse complement strand
CGAAACAGCCAAGCTTAAAGATCACCAATCCCTTCTCATTGGATAAGACCCAGCTTGCGGCGGCTGTCGCTCTGCTCAAAGTCCAGAAGAAGAACATTGGTGAGTACTGGTCTGACTACACCAAGTCAGTGCAGTCCTTTGAATCTTCCAATACCCTCCTTGGATCCTCGTGGCAGGTTATTGCGAACACAATCAATGGCGATATGATGGTCAAGGTCGCGACTACCGTTCCAAAAGAGGGAGCGACTGGTTGGTCAGATACCTGGATGATCTCTTCCAAGGCGCAACATCCAAATTGCATGTACCAGTGGATGAACTGGATTACCTCCCCTAAGGTCAATGCCCAGGTGGCTGAGTTCCGGTCGGAACTTCCGGGATACCCTGGTGGGACCGCTCGCGATCGGAGCTGGTGCCGTCTTGCTCACGGCGATGGAATCCCCGTCCCGCGCCCTCGCCGTTGCCGCCTTCCTGGCCGTAGTTCGGATCTTGCAGGACTACGTGATTAACCCGAAGCTCGTGGGAAGAGAAATCCCCCTGCATCCGATGGCGGTGGTCCTCGCAATCCTGTGCGGAGGGGAGATCTCGGGACTGGCAGGGATCTTCCTCGCCGTGCCCGTCCTCGCGGTGTCGACGGTCGCATATCGACACTGGCGCGCGCATCGAGCCGCGGAACCGCCACGTCCCGTCGTCGCCTGAATCCGACGCGACCGAAATCCGACACGCTTTCGCAGAGAGCAGCATAGAACCATCGACAAGTACCAGATCGTCGGCATGGAACCACCGGCAAGTACCAGATCGTCGGCCGAATCGGCTCCGGTGGTTTCGGCACCGTGTGGAATCACGATTCATGCCGATCCTCGGAGCGGCCGGAGCTCCGACTTTGATCATCTCCATGGCATGGGGCGTGCATTGGCCGTGACCAGGGGCCTTGTGTCCCGGGAGGAACCAATGGAATCTGGTGTCGAGAAAGGGCGGATGGAGAAGCCCGAAGCTCAAGAGGCGCAGGAGCAGAAGGAAGGGCCGGTCGCGCGCGCGATCGAATCGAGAACGGCGCAGCTTCCGTCAGACGTCTTTCTCTGGGGATCGCTCATGTCGATGGGAATTTCCCTGGCACTGCAGTTGTCCGGATAGAAGAAGATGCAGCTCGTGAGCAACTTCATCGGCCAATGGGCACCCACGCTGTTGGTGCTGGGCCTCTATAACAAGCTCGTCAAGGTGGCGGGCCACGATCGCCGCGACCACCAGTAACCAGGGCTCGCACGCGCGGCGCAAAACGCGCTGCTCATTGTCAGGCGGGAGTCAACGATACGGCGCTTCCTGCTTTTTGAGCAAGGCGACGGCTATGATCCGGAGCTGCTGGACGCGGCGGGTGACTGGCGAAGCCGGATGGATCTGGTAGCCCATACGGGCGCCAGTTCGAACCCGTGTCGCGCCCGAAAGGGCGCGCTCAAAGGCAGCCGCCTTGAGAGGGCTGCGTCCGCGGGACGCGGCATGAGACTTGGAGTTGGGGTTGAACTGGTAGCCCTACCTGGCCCCAGCTGGAACCAGATCCAAGACTGGCTCACGCAGCTGGGAAGACTGAAGGTTGACCTAGAAAGCCGTGTTCCAGGAGCGCCGTGAACCCCTGCTAGATCTCGCTGCAGGCGTCGAGAAGCTGGTTCGGATCGACGCCAAGTCCGGATCTGGGAGGCGAGCCCGCTTCGCTTCGAGGGCGAGGACCAGGTTCTGCTTCATTTCGAACCTCCGGTGCCTGCGTCTCTAAGGCGCGACCTTGGTGGCGGTGCCTTCGACGATGGTTACATAACTGCCGTTCGGGTCGAGATATTCATACTTGGACGTGAACTGAGAGGCCGATTTGACGGTGATTGTCGTTCTTCCTTTGAATGCTTTGCCAAACCACTTGTCTTCAAGCATCCACGTCCAAGTGTTTCCGTCAACCGTTCCCGTGCCGCCACCCACGAGTCCGGCACTGTTCACGTAAAATGTTGTGTAGACCTTCGCATGGCTGTCGTAGGCCGTGATGCCTTGGGTCCTCGGTATTTGCCCTTCAGGGCGGTCGACCTCGAGGGAGAATCCCCCCGGACCCAATGTAACTGTTTCGGTGGTGACACTCTTGCCGGCCGGCACAAACTCGTTGGCTTTAATCTCGCCTTCCGTTTTCCATGTGCCAACGAAGTACTCCAACTTCTTGTGCTCGGGGCCTGGCTTCGGGGGCTCTGGTGGAGCTTGTGCGAGTGAGGGTGCTGTGAATCCGCAGATCAGAATGAGGGCGACCGACGATCGTATGCTCATTTTCTTTCTCCTTTGAACGCGCGTTCATGACACCTGTCCCGGCCGTGACGCGTCCCTAAGAAGTTGTTAGGATTCGCCTAAGATCTGATGGCCAACAGCGAGACATTTCATTTCGACGAGTTCACGCTTGACGTGCGAGAGCGGCGTCTCCTGCGCGGCGGGGATGTCGTCCGCTTGTCACCGAAGGCCTATGATGTGCTGGTTGCGTTGGTGCGACAGCGGGGCCGTCTGGTCACGAAGGATGAATTGCTGGCGCGCCTCTGGCCCGGGTCATTCGTCGAAGAAGGCAGTCTCAACGTTTACGTGTCGGCGCTGCGCAAGGCGCTTGGCGAGGACGCCCGCCGGCCGACGTATATCGAAACGGTGGCGAGATCCGGGTATCGCTTCATCGCTGCAGTCAGGCTTGATTCGGAGGACGAGAAGCCGTTCGCACCGAGCGCCGCGGCCCGTCCCGTCGAACTTTATGAGCTTGTCGGCCGCGGCCGGTCTCACCTGCTGTCAGGCTCGTACTTCGAACTGCCGGCCGCCGTGGACGCCTTTCGTTCCGCGATCGAGATCGATCCGACCTATGCACCGGCGCACGCCGGCTTTGCGCGCGCACGGTGCGTGCAAGCAGTGTTTCGCGCGGCGCCGCACCAGGAAGCGTTTGCAGAGGCGAAGGCGTT
>JANMPW010000493.1:0-6212 GCA_031370065.1 Acidobacteriota bacterium | reverse complement strand
TCGTCGGTTTGCTGCTGCTCGTTGCTTCGGCGGCCTCCGCGCAATCGGCCGCCGAGGTCCAGTCGTGGCTGCGTGCTGTGGACGATGCGCGCAATGCGCTGGGCGAGGCGAAGATCACGGCGCGCGCGAGCCAGCTCGAGGACGGGAAGGTCGCCGGCCTGGCGGATTTCGACATCTACATCAAGGGGCGGGACCGCGCGCTCATAGTCTTTCGGGGCGGCAAGAACGACGGGCGCAAGGCGCTGACGGTCGGCGAAAAGATGTGGCTCCTGGTGCCCGGCGCCGAGCACCCGGTTCCGATCACGGTCAACCAGCGCCTCATGGGCGGCGCCTCCTTCGGGGACGTCGCGCGCATCCGCTTTGCCGAGGACTTCACGGCGACGGTGCGGCCCGGAACGGAAAAGGTCGGGGAGCACGAATGCCGCGTCCTCGACCTGACGGCGGTCTCGTCGAAGGTGGCCTATCCCAGGGTCACCCTGTGGCTCGACGCCGAGGGGGAGCGGCTGCCGCGAAAGCTTCTTTTCTACCTGCCGTCCGGCAAGACAGCGCGCGAGGTGCTCTTCACGAAGTTCAGGAAGGTCAAGGACCAGAATGCGGTCGCCGAGATGGAGATCCAGGACCTGCTCGGCCCCAAGACCCAGTCCGTGACCCGCCTCGAGTACCTCGACATCCGACCCGCCACGATCGACGACGCGGTCTTTACGCCGGACGGCGCAAAAGCGATGTGACTCGTCGCGGAGCGACGAGTCATCCCGAGGGCCCGCAGGCCCGAGGGATCCCGTTCTCGTTGCGTTGCTTGCCCACGACCGCGCCTCCCATGCGCTCCATCGCAAAGCGCACGAGGCGCTCTCCTGCGAGGCGCGCGGCGACGTTTCCGGCCGCCGGGCTGAGCATGAGCCGGCGCAACGCCGAGCCCCACCCGAAGCGGCGGGCGAAGCGGCGCTTCCAGGCGAGGGCGTAGGCGGGCGCAACCGCTTCCATCGCGATCCGGCCCCCGAGGCCCTGGTCGAGTATCTCTGCCGACAGGATGCCCGAGGCGAGCGCTGCAGCCTGACCCTCTCCGGAGAACGGATCGATCACACCCGCGGCGTCGCCGGCCATGAGCATTCCATCCTCGACCGGGGGTTTTGCCGTGAAGAACACGGGCCCGACGCCGAGGAATCCGACCGGGCCCTCGCGCAGGCCCGCGAGGGCCCGGTCGAAGGCGCCGCTCGTTCGCCGCGCGTGTGCGACGACCGCGTCCCATCCGCTGCCGAGCTTTCTTCGCGCGCGTTCGGAGATCACGCCGGCGAGATTCACGGCTCCGTCCTCGACGCGCGAGAGCCCGCAGTAGCCGCCGGAGAAGAGGAAGAGATGCACCTGGCCGGCAAGCCGGTCCGTATCGCCCACGAAGTCCCGGTTCCAGCCGAAGAAGCGCGAGCGGCCTGCAAGAAACCCGCGCCGCAGCCCCCGGTCGAGCGCGTCCCAACGGCCCCACGCGCCGACCACACCGCGAGCCTCGAGAATCTCCTCGCGACCCCCGGAGGCAAGCCTCACGCGCAACGCCGCGCCGGGCACCCTCTCGAACCTCGTCACGCGCGCTCCGTACCGAACGTCCGCGCCGAGCCCGGCCGCCCGCCGCGCGAGCAGATCGTCCAGGTGAAAGCGGGAGATCCCGAGAGCGGCGACGGGCAGGTCGAAGGGCACCGAGCGGCCGCCCGGAAGATGAACGAACCCGCGTTCGATGCGCTCGGCGCGGATCTCGAGGGCCGCGAGGACGCCGAGGCGCTCGAGGTCGCCGCGGGCGCCTCCGGAGAGAAACTCTCCGCAGACCTTGGGCCTCGGAAACCGGTCCTTCTCGAGGAGGACGACGCGGCGCCCCGCCGCCGCAAGGACCGCAGCCGCGGCCGAGCCGGCCGGGCCCGCGCCGACGACGACCGCGTCGTACGCGGTCACGCTCCGCCCGTGACCAGCAACCCGTAGGGAAAGACCCGCGCCGCGCGCGCGCTCGGCGTGACCGCGCGGGCGATGTCCCGCGCCTCCTCCGTCGTATACGCCTGCCGCACGGAGGCGATGCCATCGAGGATCGAAGTCTGCGCCCGGAAGAGCAGGCGGCCGGCCAGTCTGAGGGCAAGCTCCGGGACGATGTGGCGGCGCAGGTCGAGGACGGCGAAGCCGTGCCGTGAGACGCGGGAGAGCTCGCCGAGGATTGCCTGGTTCTCAGCCGGCGAAAAATGGTGGAAGAAAAGCGTCGAGACCGCAAAGTCGAACGCGCGCGTCGGGAACGGGAGCCGGAAGGCATCGGCGCCGACGAGCGGCACGGACTCTCGCGGCGGAAAGCTCCGTCCTGCAACGAGGTGCCGCCACTGAACATCGAGCGCCACGATCCGGACCTCTTCGCGGCCGCCGGATAGGGAGGCGCGGAGCCGACGAGCGACCGCGCCGGAGCCCGCGCCGACGTCCAAAACCGAGCCCGGCCGGCCGAGGGCGCCAAGGCGCGGCGCAAGGTGGCGCACGAGCGCTCGCGATCCTCCCCAGCGCCTGTGGACGAGGTCGATGTCTTCGAGGGACCGCCGCATCTCGCCGGAGGGCAGATCGGGATCGTCCAGCAGCTCGCGACTCGGACGCCGCGGCGGGACGAGCCAGCTCATCCGGCTCGCGAGAGAACGAGCGCGCTGTTCTTCGAGCCGAACCCGATGCAGTTGCAGAGGGCGTTCTCGATCTGCGCGCTTCGCGCCGTGTTGGGCACGTAGTCGAGATCGCATTCCGGGTCCGGCGCGTCCAGGTTGATCGTGGGCGGCAGAAACCCGTCGCGCATCCCGAGCACGGTTGCGGCCACGCCCGCGGCGCCGCAGGCCCCCTGTGGATGCCCGATCATGGACTTGATCGAGGATCCGGGGACGTCCGATGCAACCTTCCCAAAGGCAATTTTCGCGGCCCGCGTCTCGATGCGGTCGTTCAGGGCGGTCGAGGTGCCGTGGTACGCCAGGTACTGGATTTCCTCGGGAGCAAGTCCCGCCTCGCCCATCGCGAGCGTCATGGCGCGCGCGGGCTCCTCGCCCGATTCGTCGAGGCGCACGCGGTGGTGCGCGTCGCAGGTCGCGCCGTAGCCGCGGATTTCGGCGTGAACGCGGGCGCCACGAGCCCGGGCGCGCTCGAGATCCTCGAGCACGAACATCCATGAGCCCTCCGCGAGGACGATCCCGTCTCGGTCGGCCGAGAAGGGCCGGCAGGCGCGGGAGGGAGTGCGTTCCCGGGACGTCGAGACGATGCGCATCATGGCGAACCCCTCCATGATGCCGCGGATCACGGTCGCGTCCACGCCGCCCGTCAGAAAAACATCCGCGGTGCCGAACTTGATCGCGCGGAAGGCGTAGCCGAGGGCGTCCGTCGAAGAAGTGCAGCCGGTCGAGACGACATGGGAGGGCCCGCGCAGGCCGAAGCGCATCGAGATCTCGGAGGAGAGCGTGCCGATCGTTCCCGACGGGATCGAGTACACCGAGGCTTTCTTGGCCTGGTTGGTGTAGTAGAGGTGGTACATCCGCTCGGAGAATTCGATCGGGCCGCCGCCGGTGCCGAGCACGACCCCGATTTCGCGCTGCTCATCGAGCGACAGTGCCGCCGGATCGATCCCAGCGTCCGATAGCGCTTCGGCCGACGCGGCGATCGCCATCGGGACGGCGCGGGACACGTGGCGGATGGATTTGGCGTCCATGTACGCCGCGGGATCGAATCCCTTCAGCTCGCCGGCGATCGTGGCCGGCAGGCCCTCGGGATCGAAGAGGGAAATGCGCGCGACGCCGCTCTCGCCTGCCCGCAGCGCCCGCGCGTATGCTTCGCGACCGTTCCCGTTCGGAGAAAGACAACCGATGCCCGTGATCGCGACACGCCGTTCCACCACGCTCGCGATTCTATGCGCCCCGCGCTTGTCGCCTGTCTATCTCTAAGAAAAGCCTCAGGCGCTGAACCTGAAACTGTCTTTTTATGGCGGCGCGTTCTCCGAAAACCACCGATCGAGCAGCCGCAGCAGTTTTACCGGCACGAACTGGACGAGGCCATCCGCATGGAGGGCGCCAGGCTGATCGAGGTGGACATGCTCGACCGGCGCGGCCGACGCCCGGGCGAGCGCGCGGCCGTGCGAGGGATCGACCAGCCAGTCGCCTTCGGCGGTCACGATCAGCTTTGGCATCGGGAGCGACGCGACGGCGTCGGTCGCCCGGGGCCTGCGCGCGGTGAGCCTGCGGGCCGAAAGCTTCGGCACCTGCATGGCGTGCCGCAGGCGCAGCTGCCGCAGAGCGCCGAGCTTCCACGGCTTCGGGCGCAGCGCCCGCAGGTCGGCGGGGGAGGAAATCATTACGAGGGCGCGGCAGGGCTGGCCCGGTCGCAGTGCCAGCGCCTGCGCGGCGATCGAGCCTCCCATCGAGAGGCCGAGGACCGCAAAGCGCTCGTACATTTTTCCTTCCCCGACGAGCTCGTCGAGAACGGCCTGGAAATCCTGGTGTTCCGCGGCGCCGAAGGAGTACCCGCCGCCGCTCTCGCCGTGGCCCCGGAAGTCGAGCGCCGCGACGTCGTAGCCGCGGCGCGCGAAGTGGGTGGCGAGGAAGAGGTTCTCCCGGGCCAGGCGCACGCGCCAGAACCCGGGCGCGAGCACGAGGAGCTCCCGCGACGGGCGGCGCCAGAGCGTGTACGCGATCGCGACGCCGTCCGGCGACCGGGCGCGGTGGTGGCCGACCTCGTGCGTGGCGGGCTTGCCTCGCGTCCGCTTCAAAGCCGGTCTCCGAGGACCAGGCACTCGACGAGCGCGCCCTCGGGCAGGGTTTCCGTTCCGAGGGGCACGCGAATCAGGGCGTTCGCGCTCGCGTACGCCGCGAGGTCGTGACTTCCGCAGCTCTTGATCGGCTCCGCCCGCGCCTGCCCGTCCACCACCGAGAGCCTGGCGTCGGAGTACGTTTCTCGGCGCCCCCGGATCGTCATGGCGCGGGCCAGGCGCGCTGACACGAAGCTCGGGCCTGCGGGCTCGGCTCCCGCGAGCGCGTCGAGCGCGAAGCGGACGAAGACGTGGAAGCACACGGACGTCGAGACCGGGTTGCCCGGGAGGCCGAACCAGAGCGTGCCGCCCCGGCGGCCGAGCACGATCGGCTTGCCGGGTCGAATCGCGACGCCGTGGAAGAGGATCTCGAACCCGGCGCGCGCGGCCTCGGCCGGCAGCAGGTCGAGGTCTCCCGCCGACACGCCTCCGCTCGTGATCAGGACCTCGGCATCCTCCGTTGCCCGGGCGAAGAGGCGCCGCACGGCGCCGTCCTCGTCGGGCACAGCGGGGCGCGAGACCGCCGCGGCACCATGCGTCCGGCACAACGCCTCGAGCATCGGTCCGTTCGAATCCCGCAGCTGTCCGGGCCCGGGCGTATCGGATGCCGGGACGAGCTCGTTGCCGGTGACCGCGATCGAGACCCGCGGCCGACGGAATACGTGGAGGGGCTCGGCCCCGGCCAGCGCCGCGAGCGCGATGTCGGAGGGCGCGAGGCGCCGGCCCCGGGCCAGCAGCAGTGCGCCGGCCGCCACGCTCTCGCCGCGGCGGCGAATGTGCTCGCCCGCGCTCGGAGTACCGAGGGCCGCGACGGTTCCGTTCTCGCGCCGGACCTTCTCCACCGGCACGATGGCCTCCGTGCCCGCGGGCACGGGCGCGCCGGTCATGATGCGCACAGCCTCTCCCGGGGCGAGCGGCGCGGGCGGCTTGTCGCCGGCCCCGACGAAGCCCGGCCGCTCGGCAACCGGTCCCTTGCCGGGAGCGAAATCGTCGAGGCGCACGGCATACCCGTCCATGGCGGAGGTGTCGAAGGGCGGCCAGGCGACGTCGGCCCGGACATCGCGCGCAAGCACCCTGCCGGCGCCCTCGCGCAGCGGGGCCCTTTCCACCGGCCCGGGGGAGCAGGTCTTCCGGAGGATGGCGAGCGCTTCGGCGACCGTGATCACGGGCCGATTCTACGGCGTCGGGAGTGCTGCTACGATTCGCCCGGAGATCCTGAATGCCGATTTACGAATACGTGTGCGGCTCCTGCAAGAAGACGACGGAAGTCATCCAGGGGATGAACGCTCCGCGCCTGAAGGTCTGCCCGCACTGCGCAGGCAAGCTGACGAAGGCCTTTTCCGCGCCGGCGATCCAGTTCAAGGGGAGCGGCTTTTACATCACGGACTACGCCCGCCGCACGAGCGAGGGGGGCCACGACAAAGGG
>JANMPW010000435.1:0-2492 GCA_031370065.1 Acidobacteriota bacterium | reverse complement strand
CCGGTCATCCAGCTCGACGGCGTCACCAAGGTCTTCTTCACCGACGAGGTCGAGACGCACGCGCTTTCGGGCGTGCATCTCGAGATCGCGCACGGGGAGTTCGTGTCGATCGCAGGGCCCTCCGGCTGCGGCAAGTCGACGCTGCTCTCCCTGCTCGGCCTGCTCGACTCGCCGACCAAGGGCCGCTACGCGTTAAACGGCAAGCCCGCCGAATCGCTGACGCTCTCCGAGCGCGCCCGGATCCGCAACCGCGAGATCGGCTTCATCTTCCAGAGCTTCAACCTGATCGGGGACCTTTCGGTCTACGAGAACGTGGAGCTGCCGCTGACCTACCGCGGCATGCCCGCGCACGAGCGCAAGAAGCGCGTCCAGGAGTCGCTCGAAAAGGTCGGCATGGCGCACCGCATGAAGCACTTTCCCTCGCAGCTCTCGGGCGGCCAGCAGCAGCGCGTCGCCGTCGCGCGCGCGATTGGCGGCTCGCCCCTCATCCTGCTCGCCGACGAGCCAACCGGAAACCTCGACTCGGTCAACGGCGAGGCCGTCATGAACCTCCTCCAGGACCTGCACCGGACCGGCGCGACGATCTGCATGGTCACGCACGACCCGCGGTTCGCCAGGCACGCCGGGCGCCAGATTCACCTTTTCGATGGCCGCGTGGTCGAAGAGGAAAAGGGCGAGGAGCGAGCGCACTCGGAGGAAGAACTCAAGGAGAGCGGGTACCGGGTCAGCTGATGGTCACCTTCCTCCAGGACGTGCGCTACTGCCTCCGGACCCTCGCGAAGACTCCGGGCTTCACCACGGCGGCGATCCTCATCCTCGCCCTCGGGATCGGGGCCAATACGGCGATCTTCTCCCTCGTCGACGCCGTCATTCTGCATCCGCTGCCGGGCGTGGCCAGGCCCGAAGCGCTCGTGGATCTCTCCGGGGAAACTGTTTCCTACCCGTGGTACCAGTCGATTCGCTACGCGACAACGCCGGGCTTCGCCGGCCTCGCGGCATGGCGGGAGCGGGCGATGAGCATTTCGGGCGGCGCCGTCTCCGAGCGGATTCGCGGCAGCATCGTTTCCGGCAACTACTTCGACGTCCTCGGCGCGCGCCCGGCATCGGGGCGCCTTTTCGCTCTGGCCGACGAGCAGTCCGCCGAGACCCTGCTCGTGCTCCGCCAGAACATCTGGAGGACCCGATTCGCCTCGGACCCTTCGATCGTGGGAAAGGCCATGGCTGCCTCGAGAAGCGAATGATCCGGGACCTGCGCTACGCGATCCGGACCCTCGGGAAGAGCCCGGGCTTCGCGGCCGTCATTCTGCTGACTCTCGGGCTCGGCATCGGCGCCGATGTCGCGATCTTCAGCGTCGCACGGGGGGTTCTGTTCAAGACGCTCCCCTATCGAGATCCCTCACATCTGTATCGCATCGGCCACGTGAAAAAGGACTCGACGTCCGTCGGATCCAGCTTCTCGCCGCAGGACTTCGACGATCTCGCGCAGGCGCATCCGGGACTCGAGAGCGCGGCGGCCTGGTCGTATTCTCCCAATCTCTCCGGCGTCAACGTCACGGGCGCAGGTGAGCCGGAGCGCCTTCCCGCGGCCATGGTTTCGGGCTCCTTCTTCGAGACGATCGGGATGCCCGCTCGCGTGGGCCGCGCGCTCGATCCCGGGGACGATCGCCCCGGCGCAAACCACGTCGCGGTCGTCAGCTCCGATCTCTGGCAACGGCATTTCGGATCCGACCCCGGAGCTCTCGGCCGGGTGCTCCAGCTCGACGGCATCCCCTTCACGATCGTCGGCGTCCTCCCGCCCGCCTTCGATCTGCCGGCGCCGGAGGTCGAGCTCTGGCTTCCGCTCTCCACCGTCGGCGAAGACAGCGTTCCGCACCGTCGCGAGGTCCGCTGGCTCGACGTCGTCGGCCGGCTCCGGAAGGACGCGGCGCCGGAGTCGGTCCGCGCCGGCCTCGACGCGCTCTTCACACGTCTGGCGGCGCAGTTCCCCGACAGCAACTCCGGGTTCGAGCACGCGCGGCTGATCCCTCTCCGGACGGCCATGACCGGCGACGCCCGGGCCCCGATCCTGGTTCTTCTCGGCGCGGTCAGCCTCGTGCTCCTGATCGCGTGCGTCAACCTCGCCAACCTCCTGCTCGCACGTGCGACCGCGCGTCAACGCGAGGTGGCGATCCGCTCGGCCCTTGGCGCCTCGCGCGGCCGGATCGTGCGGCAGCTCCTCGTCGAGAGCCTCGCGCTCTCGGTCTCGGGAGGGGCGATCGGCCTGCTGATCGCGCGTTGGGGAATCGACTGGCTCGCCGCGCTTTCGACGGGCCGCATCGCCCGGGCCGCAGAGATCCGGATGGATCCCGCGATCGTCGGCTTCGCGCTCCTCCTCTCGATCGCGACAGGCCTCGCGTTCGGCCTCCTGCCGGCCCTGCAGGCCTCGAGCGGCAATCTGCGGGTCGCGATCGACGCGGCGGGGGGTCGCTCGGAAACCGGATCTCGCGGCGGAA
>JANMPW010000401.1:0-1856 GCA_031370065.1 Acidobacteriota bacterium | reverse complement strand
GCCGCGCAGCGATCTCCCCGGCCGGGAAGTCGGTCAGCAGCTCGAAGTAGCTCCACAGGAGCCGGTCCGGGATCGACATCAGCTTGCCGTAGATCTCGGATGGAGGCTCCAGGATGCCGATCGCGTTTCCGAGCGACTTCGACATCTTCTCGGTGCCGTCTGTTCCGACGAGAAGCGGCAGCGTCAGGACGACCTGGGGCTCGAGGCCTTCCTCACGCATGAGGTCGCGGCCGACTAAGAGATTGAAGAGCTGGTCGGTGCCCCCGAGCTCGACATCCGCCTTCAGGGCCACGGAGTCGTAGCCCTGCGCGAGCGGATAGAGAAGCTCGTGCAGGGCAATCGGTTGCTGCGCGGTCCATCGCTTTTGAAAGTCGTCGCGCTCGAGGATGCGCGCAACGGTCATCCGAGAGCAGAGGCGCACGATCCCCTCGGCGCCCAGGGCGGAAAGCCAGCGGCTGTTGAACTCGATGGAGGTCTTCTGGGGATCCAGGATCGTAAAGGACTGCTTCGTGTAGGTTGCGGCGTTTCTCTCGATGTCCTCCCGGGAGAGCTGCGGGCGCGTCGTCTTCTTGCCCGAGGGGTCGCCGATCATTCCGGTGAAGTCCCCGACGACGAAAACGACCTTGTGCCCGGCGTCCTGAAAATGCTTCATCTTGCGCAGCAGCACCGTGTGGCCGAGGTGGATGTCGGGCGCCGACGGGTCAAAGCCCACCTTCACGGTCAGGGGCCCGCGCGCGATCTTGCGGGCAAGCTCCGGTTCGTCGATCAAGTCGACGGCGCCGCGGCGAAGGAGAGAGACCTGGTCGGAGACGGAAGTCACGGTGGATGAGGATTATACGGGTCGGGCGCCCTTCGCTTAGGGCTACCTGAATTCCCGTGTTTCCGACCGCGGAGCGGGTAACGTCACGAGCGGTTTTTCTCTTTTCTCACTTCGGGGGTAGCCATGACTTTCTTCGGTGGGCTCTTCAAGGGATTGGCGGCTGCGTTTGTCTCGGTGCTGGCCCTGGGTCTTTTCTCGGTGGCGGTCGCGCCGACGGCGAGCTTCACGATGACGCCTCCCGGCAATCCTGTCATGGGGCAGGTCGTGATGTTCACGGACACCTCGACGGGAGGCCCGACCTCCTGGCTGTGGACCTTCGGAGACGGGCAGACCTCGACACAGCAGAGCCCCACGCACGCCTATGCCGGGACGGGGCCTTACAGCGTGACGCTGAAAGCGTCGATCGGAAGTGAATTCAGCCAGCAGACGCAAACGGCGACGGTGAGTCCGAACGACACGCTGAGGATGAACGCCAGTCACCCGTTCACGGTGAAGCTCACCGCGACCAACCAGCACAACAACAACACCGTGAGTGCGGGCCTGGCGATCCCGCAGAACGACCTGTTCGGCTACTTTGCGTTACCGGGGGCGACGGGTGACCCGAATAACGCCGAGGTGTTCGTGAAGATCCTGGACGGCAGAGGCATCAACGGCCAGTACTGGGTCTTCGTCGGGCACGTGACGGACTTGATCTACGACCTGACGGTGACAGAGGTGGCAACGGGTTTCTTCAAGACTTACCACAAGGACGCGGGCGACCAGAAAGGCCGCTCCGATACGGCCGGCTTCGCCGCGACGCCCACGCCGAATGCGACCTCGCCAACTCCCACGGCGCCCGGCTCGTCGACCAGGGTCGTCAATGTAGGCCAGTCCGGTTTGTCCTTCACCGACACGGTGAGCGGCGGCAGCAGCACGGCGATTCACGTGGGCGACACGGTCAGGTGGGTCTTTGTCAGCTCGATGCAGCACTCGACCACGTCCGGAGCCTGTACGGGTTCGACTGACCCCTACGGCGAACCTGGCTGCTCGTCCGACG
>JANMPW010000398.1:0-2085 GCA_031370065.1 Acidobacteriota bacterium | reverse complement strand
CCGGAGGAGGACGCACGCGCGGGCGAATCCCGGCGCGTCGTCGCCGAAGCCTTGAAGCTTCTGCCGCCGGACTTCCGCATGCCGGTCGTGCTGCGCGACATCGAAGAATGGAGCTACGAGGAGATCGCCATCTCCCTCTCGCTCCCCATCGGCACCGTCAAGTCGCGCATCGCCCGCGGCCGCGGACAGCTCAAGGAGATCCTGACGCCCCTGCTTTCCGGAAGGTTGCCATGATCGAAGCGATCCACGTCGCACGATCCCCCGAATTCCTCTCGCGCCTCTACGACGGCGACGTGGACGCGGCCGAGCGCGCGGCCTTCGAGACTCACCGCTCCGCGTGCGAGGAGTGCCGCCGAACCGCCGACGCCTTCGCGGCGACACTGGCGGCCTTCCGCTCGTCGCCGACCGCGCCTCCCGCCGCCGACCTGTCCGCCCGAATCCTGCGAAAGATCCGCTCGCAGTCTCCCTCCCGCCGACTGTTCGGCGTCATGTTCGGAATCGACATCCGCTGGGCGGGAATCTTCGTCGCTGCGCTGCTCGTCGTGCTGATGTCGGCTCCGCTGCTCCTGCGTCGCCAGGCTCCGGTACCCGCTGCGCCTTCCGCCATTTCCGCGCACATCCTCGACACGACGACGGCAACCGACAGGGCGCAGGAACCGCCCGGAAACGCGGCCCCGGTCCCCTCCGGCCGCCTGACAGAATTGCCCGCGCCCCCCGCTCCGTCCGCCAAAGACGCGCCCGCCGACGACGAGAAACAGCGATTCTCCTCACCGAGCCTCGAAGCGAAGGCCGCCGCTCCCGGGCTACGGCGCCAGGCGGCGTCGCTCGAGCCGTCGGGCGGCGAAGCGAGCGGCGCCAATGCCGTGGATTCCGCCGCCTCGCCGCCGCACCTGTCCGTGCGCACCGCCGACGGCCAGGGCGCCCCGCCCGCTCTGGCTTCCCAGCCTCCCGACCAGCGGCTGACGGCGCTGCGCGGACGGGAGTTCATGCTGATCGTCGATGCGCAGGGACGCGTGCAAGAAGTGCTGCCGCAAGAGAGCGACGGGTCTCTTTCCAAACGCGAGCCCGCCACGGCTCGGGCCAGCCCCGCCGGCGCCATAGATGTTCTGCTTTCGCTTCAGTTCGCGCCGGGAGATCGGCCGCGCCGTCTCTTGGTGCAGGTCGAGTGAAAAAATGACCCGCGTGAGAGGGGTGGATGCGCTCCTCTCCTTTGACGCCCGCCTCACGTCTCCTTCAAGTCTCGATGCACCTGCCGCCCCACCCGCGCCACGATCTCCGGGACCGCTGCGATGTCCTCTGCCGTCGTGCGGAAGTTGACGATGCACGATCGCAGCACGAAGCGCCCGCGCACGACCGCGTTCGAGAGGTACACCTCGCCGCCGCGCTGGAGCCGCGTGAGCAGCTCCGTATTGAGGCGGTCGAGATACTCCTCGTCCTTCGCCGTTTTCCCGGCAAGCTTCGCGGGAACGTACCGAAACGTCGTCACCGACAACCCGACCGTGAACGCCTCGAGCTCCGGATGCCGCTGTGCCGCCTCGTAGAGGGCGCGCGCCAGGGCCATGTCGTCGGCGATCATCCGCCGATAGCCACGCTGCCCCGCCAGCCGCAGGCCGAGCCACACCTTCAGGGCCCGGAACCCCCGCGAGTTCTGGGGGCCGTACTGGTAGTAGTTGATCGCCTCGTCTTTCGCCTCCTCCTCGCGAAGGTGGTAGTACGACGGGCGGTACTCGAACGTGTCGCGCAAATCCTCGCGCCGGCGCACCAGGGCGCATCCGGCTTCGAGCGGCGCATAGAGCCACTTGTGCGGATCCACCGCAACCGAGTCGGCGAGGGCGAGCCCGCGCAGATCCTCGGGAGCCCCTGGAACCACAGCTGCAAAGCCCCCGTATGCGGCGTCCACGTGAAACCAGAGCTTTTCCTCCCTGCAGACGGCCGCGATTCGCGCGAGCGGATCCACCGCGCCCGTGCTGACCGTGCCCCCCGTGCCCGCGACGAGAAACGGTAGCCACCCCGCCGACCGGTCCTCGCGAATCTGCCGGCGCAGGGCGTCCACGTCCATGCGCTCCCCGTCGTCGGTCGCAACCC
>JANMPW010000213.1:0-1626 GCA_031370065.1 Acidobacteriota bacterium | reverse complement strand
CGGCGGAAAGGGAGTCCGCGCCGCGACGTCGAGCGGCAGGTCACGGAGCTACGCACGGAATGGGCGCATGGCCTCTCCGCGACGATGACACGCCGGACGGCGGTCAACGTCAAATGGGGGAAAGATCGCCTGCTGAACGGCGAAGTCCTGGTGAGCCGGTTGCTGAAGGATGGCGTGCAGATCGGATCGGTGAACTGGTTCGCCCAGGAGAAGCTGCTGGTATGGGACATCCCGGGAGTGACACGTAGTTACCTGACGACGCAGCACCTCAAGGATTTCGGCGGATGGCCGTTTACGCCCGACGCCGAGTGGCTGAACCTCCAGACAATTGCCTTCTACCACTTCAAGTCGGTGATGGATCAGCAAGGGCTCGTCGCGAAACGGCGTGCGCCCGAGTCCTGGCCGGCCCGTCTGATGAACTTCTTCGTCGCGCCCGTTCTGGCTAATGATCCCGGGTGCGACGGCTTGCACTGGCTGGACGGCACGATCTTCCGCTACTGCTGTGACAATCACGACTTCTGTTACCAGAAGAGCGGGTGCTCGTCATCGTCCTGGTGGCAAGTGTGGTCAAGCTGGACGTGCGACGTGTGCAACATGTCGGCCGTGAGCTGCTTCCTGGACGGAGGCGCCGAACTGCCGTATCACATCTCCCCGTGGTAGGAGCGTCAATGATCAGATGGCATAGCATGCTCGCAGGTGCCGTCACCTTCGTGGCGGCTCATGGCGTGGAAACGCTGACGTGGCGGACATGGTTCCACGGCGCGTACGCGCCCTGGTTTCTGAACTCCGGACGCGCGGTCGCGTTCACCGCGGCCCTTCTGCTGATCGCAGCCGCGGTGGTCAGCGCTGACGATCGGCGGGAATCGCTGCTCCGCGGAGGCAACGTCGGCGCCGGCGCGATGGCCGCGATGCTCGTGGTGCTGGCGGCCGGCGTTGGAGGGAACTTGTTTCCCATTGTCGCGGCAACGGGGGCGCTCGTCGTCGCCGTCAGCACGGGCGTCGGCGCGGTCGCGGGGTGGGCGCTGCGCCGGGGGCTGAAGGGATAGCTCGAGCGACAGGCAGGAGGGAAGCGCGCATGAGCGCGCTTCCCTCCTGCCGACGGATCACGTCCGCTTCGTCGAGCCGCTGTCGAATCCCGGTAGTGGGTCAGTTTGAAATCCGCTGAGTGTTCGGCCCGTTCCGGTTCGTGCCAGAATGGGCTATGCCTAGCCGTTCAAGCACGAAGAAGTCCAAGCCGAAGCGAGAAGGCACAGAGCACGATTTTACCATCGTGGCGCGCCGCGTGGTTGAACAGGCCATCGGAGAGCGCCTGGACGGTTCACCGTTGCCCGACAAGGACACGGGGAAGAATCCGGCAGCTGTGGCCCTCGGGAAGCTCGGAGGGGCGAAGGGCGGGGCTGCGCGGGCGAAGGCGCTGACTGCGTCGAAACGAAAATCAATCGCTCGGAAGGCCGCTGAGGCTCGCTGGAAGAGTTCTCGTTAACCGTCATCGAACGGCAGCCAATCCTTCGGTGTTCGCTTCGGAAAAGCCCTATTTAGCAGCTTCAAGAACTCATCCCACCCTTTGCACAATCGCATCAGCGCCATGACTGCGTGAAGATGTTGCGCGAGCGCCGGATGTCCTAT
>JANMPW010000333.1:0-1525 GCA_031370065.1 Acidobacteriota bacterium | reverse complement strand
GGGAGGTCGTCGAGCACGGCGGCCGCCTCGATCGGGCGACCGGCCGCAAGCAGGGCACGCGCCAGCGTCACGGACGTTCCGAGGTCGGAGGGGGCGAGGCGGTGCGCGGCCGAGAGCTCCTCGATGGCCGCCGGCAACCGCGTCGAGTCCTTGTCGGCCGCCGCCAGCTCCAGCGTTCCCAGAAGCCGGCGCGCCTCGGCCAGGTTGGGGTCCAGCCGCACGGCCTCGCGGGCCTGGCGCGTGGCCTCGTCCGGGACGTTCAAGTCGCGGAGCAGCTGCGCATACTCGAGGTGCACGATCGGGTCCGATGGGACGACCTCGAGCACCTTCCGGTAGAGGGCCAGGGCATCCTGGTAGCGCCCGTCCGCCAGGGCGGAACGCGCGGCGAGAAACGCGCGCCGGCTCTCAACCAGGGGGTCGCTCGCCAGCGAGGCGTCGGCAGCCGCGAACGCGAACGCGGCAATCAGGAGCCCGAGCTTCACCTTCACCTCAGCAATCTAGCACGATCGCAGCACCTTCCCGGGCGCCGCCGCGCTCCCGCTGTCCCCTTTTCGACGCCGGGTACGCGATAATCGGCAGAGACATGCCGCGACTGGGCGTACTTCTCGTTCGGACCGGTGCCGTCACCGAGGAAAACGTCCATCGCGCCCTGGCCGTCCAGGGGTTCACGGGCGGGCGGATCGGGACGCTTCTGCTCGAACGCGGATCGGTGTCCGAAGACGACATCGGCAAGGCGCTCGCCGAGCAGCACGGCTGCGAGTACATCCCCTGGCGCATGCTCGGCGCCCTGCCGCCCGCGGTGATCGCGGCCCTGCCCGCAAAGTTCGCGATCCGCCACTCCGCCCTTCCCGTCGAGGTCGGCGAGGGGTTCGTGCGCGTCGTGTTGCGGGACCCGGCGAACCTGCGCGTGCTCGACGAACTGTTCTTCGTCACCGGAAAGAAGATCGTTCCGGCCGCCGCGCCGGAGGTCCGAATTTATCAGGCGCTCGAGAAGTGGTACGGCGAGCGCCGCACGCCCCGGTTTGCCATCCTGGCGGAGAAGCTGTCCCGCCCCGTGGCGCCTTCGGTCATCAAAAAGCCTCTGCCGCCGCCGCCCGACTTCTCCTCTCCGATCTCGGACCTGCCGGGGCTCGCGCTGCCCGCGTCCGCGCGCGACACGGGCGAGGATTCGCTGCCGCAGACCTGGAACGTGCCGGACCTGCCGCCCGTCGGATGGGGAGGGCTGCCCGCGCCCCCGGACGAAGCCGCCGAGGCGGAGCCGGAGTCGATTCCCTGGGACGATCTGCCGGGATCGGATTCGCGGTTTGCGTCCAAGTCGGCGGGGGCCCCGCGGACGGGCGCCGGGCTGCCTCCCCCCATGCCGCCGTCGGCCTGGCGTCGGACCTCTTCGACGCCGCGGGAGGCCGCTGCCGCCGCGCCGGATGCAGGCATGCCGACTGCCGCCGATTTCTCCGATATGCTGGCCGCCCGCGACCGCGATGGCGTCTTCGACGCGGCCCTGCGGGCCATGAGGCGGCGTTTCGCA
>JANMPW010000276.1:0-1519 GCA_031370065.1 Acidobacteriota bacterium | reverse complement strand
GACGCGCCGGCGCGCCGTATCGCGATCGTGCGGCGCCACGGTGGCTCGGAGTCGGCCTCCTCCTACCGCGTGCTCGAGCGGCGAGCGAAGACCTATCTCGTTCGCGAGGCGAGGCTGTCCGGCAGGAGGGAAGACCTTCTCAGAAACGACTCGCTGCGCGGCCGCCTCGCCGGGACGCTCGCGGTGGACCTGCTGGCGTGGGCGAGGATGCTTTGATCCGTTACGTTGCGCCGAGGCCCTCAATGCTTGCCAACGACGATCCTCCGCCGCAAGGCACGGGCCACCCGCCAGCCGAGCGGCCGTAACGGCCGCCAGAGCGGCTTCAAACGGCCCCAGCCAAGCGGCCGTAACAGCCGCCAGAGCGGCTTCAACCGGCCATAGGCGACGAGATGGTGAGTCGTGGAAGGGTCCCGCTGGAGCTGCTCGTCCTCCATTTTCAGCAAGGATGAAACGAACCGCTGGCCGGCCTCCGAGTGGATCCAATCAGCGTGGAGTTGCGGAAACACGAGGCCGGCGATCTGGCCTCCGCAGGGTCGCCACGCGACGATGTCGAAGAAGTCCGTAAAGAATCCCGCGATCTCATCTGATCGGATTGCTTCCGAGGGATCGTTCACCTCGACCGGAGGGGGGATCTTGTCGTTGATCTTCGCGGATGAAGGGGCTAGATCGAGCACGGCCTGGGCATCGAGGAGTCGACCTTCGGTCCAATGCTGTCGCGAGGGCCCCACGTATTCATCCAGATAGAGGGCTCCTCGGGGCCGCAGGCCGTAGAGCGCAATCCGCCGGAAGAGTCTTTCGAGCGCCGAGGCGTGGTGAAGCGAAGCGTGAAAGAAGACGATGTCGTATTTGCCCCCCCCCGCGCGGTGGAGCCGAGGATCGTCAAAGTTTCCAAGACGGTAGTGGATCCCGTTAATCCCTTCTCGCAAGGCCTCGCGCGTGGCGTCCTGGACGGAGGCCGGGGAGATGTCGAAGCCATCGATCTCGCGAACGAGGCCGATGCGGATTGCCCCGCGCTCAAAGGCTCCGAGCCCGCACCCCCAGGAGATGCCACGATCGAACGCCGCTGCGCCGTGGACCCTCTTGAACCAGTCGAGAGGCCATTCGTTCGGGTCGCCGGAGACGCGACGGTTGATCGCCTGTCGGCAGAGCGGATGCGCCATCCAGTAGGTGGGATCCTTCGATTTCTCGCGGTTAGCGTCCCAGAAGTTCGAGGCCTCGCTCGCGATGACCGTCAAGGTAGGATCCTTCATCGGCAGCTAGAACCGAAAGCTGCGCTCGGATTCGAGAAGTCGGAGCCGCGGCTCATTCAGTGCCGCCACCTCCCGCCGGATGCCGGAGAGCGAGGGCGGCTTCATGTGGTACAGGTACACGGGCACGCGCGGCGGCGCCTTCTCGAGCTCGCCCGGCAGGAGGCGCGGAGTCAGGTGGCAGGAGGCGCGGGCGACCGCGGCCTGCGCGTCGCAGAAGGACACCTCGAGAAAGATGGCCTTGAGGTCCCGCGCGCGTCGCGCGTACGCCC
>JANMPW010000265.1:0-6324 GCA_031370065.1 Acidobacteriota bacterium | reverse complement strand
GGCGGCTCGTAGAAGGCCTCGGTCCACTCCCAGCCGAGCGCCTTCTTGGTGAGCGCCACTTCCTCCACTCCGAGCGGGCTGCCGTGCGCGGCCGAGGTCCCGGCCTTGTGCGGGGACCCGTATCCGATCGTCGTCCGCACGGCGATGATCGTGGGCCGCTCTTGCTGAGAGACGGCGGTCCGGATCGCCGCGTCGATGGAATCCAGATCCGTGTTGCCGTTCTCGACGCGCAACACCTGCCAGCCGTACGCCTCGTACCGGCGCAGGACGTCTTCCGTGAAGGCCTGCGAGGTTGGGCCGTCGAGCGAGACGTGGTTGTCGTCGTAGAGATACGTGAGCTTGCCGAGCTTCAGGTGCCCCGCGAGCGACCCCGCCTCCGAAGCGATGCCCTCCATCAGGTCCCCGTCTCCCACGAGGGCGAAAGTCCGGTGGTTGACGATTTCGTGGCCAGGCCGGTTGTAGCGCTCGGCGAGGAACCGCTCCGCGATCGCCATGCCCACGGCGTTGGCCGTGCCCTGGCCGAGCGGCCCCGTCGTCGCCTCGACGCCTGGCGTCAGGTGCGGCTCGGGGTGGCCGGGCGTCCGGCTGCCCCACTGGCGGAAGGCCTTGAGGTCGTCGAGAGTCAGGTCGTAGCCCGTCAGATGGAGCAGGCTGTACAGCAGCATGCAGCCGTGGCCGGCCGAGAGCACGAACCGGTCCCGGTCGGGCCAGTGCGGGTCGCGGGGGTTGTGCTTGAGGTGGCGCTGCCAGAGCACGTAGGCCATCGGCGCGGCTCCGAGCGGAAGGCCCGGGTGCCCGGAGTTGGCTTTCTGGACGGCGTCGATCGACAGCGTCCGGATCGTGTCCACGCAGAGTTCATCGAGAGATGTATGCGCCGTACTCAATGGGCCCTCCTGATCGGCCCGGATCTTATTACGCCCGGCCGGCCGCAAGGCCGCTGGAAGCCGGCGTCAATCCGCGTGCGATGAGCTCGTACCGCCATGCCCATTTGATAGAGAATCCCGGTCAGAGGTTTCGCGCTCCGTGTCCAAACAGTCACCCCCGTTCCCGGCGCGAGGCGCCACCAGGCCGCTCGAGTGGTCCGCAGGAGAGCTCTCGGGCCGCGCGCTCGGCCTCGAGTGGCTCGAGACCGACGGCCTCGGCGGATTCGCGTGCGGCACCGTGGCGGGAGTCCGCACACGCCGGTACCACGGCTGGTACGTTCCCGCGATTCCGCCTCCCCGGCGGCGGTGGATGCTCGTGTCGGGATGCGAGGAGTTCGTATCCGCGGGCGGCGTCACGGAAGGGATCTCGACGCAGGCCTACTCAGGCGCCACGAGCCCCGATGGCGCCCGTAGCCTCGCGCACTTCCGGCTCGAGCCCTACCCCACGTGGCGCCACGAGACGGCGGCATTCTCGATCGAGCGCTCGCTCTGCCTCGTCCGCGACCGTTCGCTGACGATCGTGCGCTACATCAACCGCGGCCCGACCGAGATCACCCTCCGTGTGCGGCCGCTGCTCGCCTTTCGCGGAGCGCACCGACTCCAGGCCCAAACGAGCGACTGGAACGCGGCCACCGAGGCGCGCGGCGAAGTCTCGTGGGTGCGGCCGCTGCCCTACCTGCCGCGCCTCTACCTGCGCGGAGTCTTCGCAACGACCCGCGTGGACCCGGTCTGGTATCGCCACTTCGCCTACGCGGAGGAAACGGCCCGAGGCTACGACGCGACGGAGGACCTCTGGAGCCCGCTCGAGTGGGAGTGGACCCTGCGCCCCGACGCGCAGGCCTTTGCCCTCTTCTCGATTGACGAGGTGGCGGCCGACCCGGACCGTTTTCTCGACGAGGAGCGCCGGCGGCGACAGGCCTTCGCACGCACGAAGGTGCCCGTCTGCGTCGAGCTCGCGCGGCGCGCGGAGTCGTTCGTGGTGGATGCGGACCACCACCGCGCCACGATCCTCGCGGGATATCCCTGGCTCGCGGACTGGGGCCGCCAGGCCATGATCGCGGCTCCGGGCCTCGCCCTGGCCTCCGGGCGGCTCGGCGCAGTCGCCCGGGTGCTCAATAGCTTCGCGGCCGCCCGCCGCGATGGCCTCGTTCCCAGCCACTTCTCCGGGGAGGAGGGCGACCCGGACTACGATTCCGTCGACGCGTCGCTCTGGTTCATTCTCGCCGTCGACTGGTTCGGTAGCGCGCGCAGAAACCCGCGGCGCCCGTCCCCGCTGCTCGGCGCGGTGCGCGACGTCATCGCGGCCTACCGACGGGGCACGCGCTTCGGCATCGGCGTCGGGGCCGACGGCCTCCTCGTCGCCAGCGCTCCGGGAAAACCGCTGACGTGGATGGATTCGATCGTCGACGGTGTACCGGTGACGCCCCGCCCGGGCCGGCCGGTCGAGGTCAACGCGCTCTGGCACGCCGCGCTCAAGTGCGCGGCGCGGCTCGAGCGGCTCGCCGAGGAGACCGGCCGTGCGCGTGAGCTCGAGTCCGAGGCGTGGCACGTGGCGCGGCGGTTCAACGAGGCCTTCTGGTACGGGGCCAAGGGTTATCTCTACGACGTCGTCGGAGACGGCGGGCCCGACGCCAGCCTGCGGCCGAACCAGATCCTCGCCGTGTCGCTGACCGAGGACCTTCTGCCCCCGCATCGGGCCCGCTCCGTCTACTGGACGGTGCGCCGCGAGCTCCTGACGCCCTTCGGCCTGCGCACGCTCGAGCCCGCGGACACCCGCTATCGGGGGCAGTGCGGCGGAAACGAGCAGGCGCGCCTGTCCGCGGCGCATCAGGGAACGGTCTGGCCGTGGCTGATGGGGCCCTTCGCCGACGCCCACTTCCGCGTGTTCGGAAACACCGAGGAGTCGCGGCGGACCATGCGGGCGCTGCTCGCACCGCTGCGCGCGCACGTGCGCGAGGCGGGCCTCGGCTCGATCTCGGAGATGTTCGATGGCGACCCGCCGCACGTGCCCCGCGGGTGCTTCGCCCAGGCCTGGAGTGTGGCGGAGGTGGCGCGGGTGGTCTATACGCACCTGCTGGCAGAGGAATGAGGGTCAGTCCCATGCGCGTGCTCATGTTCGGCTGGGAGTTCCCGCCCTCGATCAGCGGCGGGCTCGGCGTGGCCTGCGAGGGTCTCGTGCGCGGCCTGCTCGAGCTCGATACCGAGGTCTCGCTCGTTCTCCCGCGCCGCGCGGTCGCAACGCCGATCGAGAATCTCAGGATCATCCCGGCTTCCGATGGCGAACGTGCGGCCCTCGGACGTCGCGGCCGCGGCCGGCCCTCCCTGCGCGTGCGGCGGATCGCGACCCCGCTCCGTCCCTACATGACGGCGGCCCTCTACGAAGACGAACGCCGGCCGGGAGCGCGACCGGGGAAGAGGTTCGGCGGCAACTACGGGCCCGACCTCCCCCGCGAAGTGCTTCGCTATGCCGCGGCTGCCGCGCGGATCGCCTCGCGCGAGTCCTTCGACGTGATCCACGCCCACGACTGGCTCACGTTTCTCGCGGGCGTCGAGGCCCGCCGCGCGAGCGGTAAGCCCCTCGTCCTGCACGTGCACGCGACGGAATTCGACCGCGCGGGCGGCGGGGAGAACGGCTTCGTGACCGCGATCGAGCGGCTGGGCCTGGCCACGGCCGACCGCGTCGTGGCGGTCTCGGGATACACGGCCGAGCTCGTCGCGCGCCGGTACGGGGTCCCTGCCGAGCGCCTGCGCGTGGTGCACAACGCGATCGACGCCAGGGAGTCGGCCGCCCATTGGGACTCGGAAGGCAGCGATCCTCTCGTGCTCTTCGCGGGAAGGATCACCTGGCAGAAGGGGCCCGACTATTTCGTCGAGGCCGCCGCGCGCGTGGCCGCCGAACGCTCCGATGTCCGGTTCGTCGTCGCCGGCTCCGGCGACCACATGCGCGCAATGAAGGAGCACGTGGCGGCGCGCGGCCTCCGCAAGCGATTCCTCTTCACGGGCCTCCTGCCCCCGGCCGAGCTCGATCGCCTCTATGCGCGGGCGGATGTCTACGTCATGCCGTCCGTCTCGGAACCCTTCGGCCTGACGGCGCTCGAGGCGCTGCAGCACGGCACTCCGGTGATCGTGTCCCGGTCCGCCGGGGTCTCCGAGGTCGTCCGCAACCTCTTGCGCGTCGAGTTCGGGGACATCGAGGACCTCGCCTCGAAGATCCTCTCGGTTCTGTCGTTCCCGCCGCTGAGGGAGACCCTGTCCGATCGCGGGCGCGCCGACGCGCGGCGGCTCTCCTGGCGCGACTCTGCCGCACGATGCATCGACGTGTACCGGGAATTGGTGGGAGAATGAGCCGTGGCCCCATGATCCCGGTTTGCCTCTACTTCCAGGTCCACCAGCCGTACCGGCTCAAGCGCTACAACTACTTCGACGTCGGGCGCGAGCACCGTTACTTCGACGACGATGGCAACCGGGAAGTCCTGCGCCGCGTCGTCGCCAAGTGTTACCTGCCGGCGACCGCGATGCTCGAGCGGCTGCTCGAACGCCACCCCCGTTTCGCCGTGTCCTTTTCGCTCTCGGGCTGCCTGTTGGAGCAGCTCGGCGCCTGGGCCCCCGAGGTGCGCGACGCGTTTCGCCGGCTCTCCCGGACGGGGCGGGTGGAATTCCTGGCCGAGACCTCCCACCACTCGCTCGCGTGGCTTTCGTCGAAGGAGGAGTTCGAGGCGCAGGTCGCGATCCACCGCCGCCTCGTCCTCGAGGAGCTCGAGCAGGAGCCGCGCGTCTTTCGCAACACGGAGCTCATCTACTCGGACGCGCTCGCGGCCTTCCTCGCGGAGCGCGGCTACCGCGGTGTGCTCGCCGATGGCGTCGCGCCTCTGCTCGATACGCGGTCGCCCGACCACGTGTACCGAACGGCCGCTCCGGGGAGCCTGCCGCTGCTGCTGCGCAATTACCGCCTCTCGGATGACATCGCCTTCCGCTTCTCCAACCGCGCCTGGAGCGAGTGGCCCCTGACCCCGGACAAGTACGACCGCTGGGTCGGCGGCCTGCGGGGCGACGTCCTGTCGCTCTTCATGGACTTCGAGACGTTCGGCGAGCACCAGTGGAAGGACACGGGCATTTTTGAGTTCTTCGAGTCCTGGGTGGACCTGCGCCTCTCGCGCCGCGGGGCCGCATTCCTCACGCCGTCGGAAGCGATTGCGACCCTTCCGCACAAAGAAGCGCTCTCGGCGCCCCGCACGCTCTCCTGGGCCGACGAAGCGCGGGATCTCTCGGCCTGGCAGGGCAACGACCTCCAGAAGGACGCCCTGTCGAAGCTCTTCGCACTCGAGGGCCGCATCCGGGCGGCCGGCTCCGAGGACCTGCTGTGCGACTTCCGGAGGCTCTCGAGCTCCGACCACTTCTACTACATGGCGACGAAGGCGGCCGGCGACGGGCAGGTGCACGACTACTTCTCCCCCTTCGAGTCTGCGTACGATGCCTACATGACCTACATGCATGTCGTCTCGGACCTCGAGCGCCGGCTCCCGCGTCCGGCCAGGGTCCGCGAGGCGGCGCGGGACCGTCTGCGGCCGGCGCCGCGCGCTTGAAGACGGCCTCGCTTCTCCTCCTGATCTGCGACGGCTGGGGTCATGCGCCGCCGTCGGAGGGCAATGCGATCGCGCGCGCCCGGACTCCGATCTACGACCGCTGGCTGGCGGAGTTCCCGTGGACGCTCCTCGAGGCCTCCGGCGAAGCCGTGGGACTGCCGGCCGGACTCATGGGCAACTCCGAGGTCGGGCACCTGACGCTCGGCGCCGGGCGGATGATGCCGCAGGATCTGCTCCGCATCGACCTCTCGCTGCGCGACGGATCGTTCTTCGAGAACGCCGCGCTCACGGCGGCCGTCCAGCACGCCCGGCGCCGGGGCGCGACCCTGCACCTGATGGGGCTGGTGTCGGACGGCGGGGTCCACTCGCACGAGCGCCACCTCGAAGGACTCCTGGAGCTCGCGGGCAAGGCCGGCGTGCCGCGCGTCCGAGTGCACGTCTTCGCGGACGGACGCGACACGCCGCCCCGGTCCGCGCCCGGCTACGTCGCGCGCCTCGAGGCCGCGCTCGCGAAATTCGGCGGGAAGATCGCCACGGTCTCCGGCCGCTACTACGCCATGGACCGCGACAAGCGCTGGGACCGGGTGGCCCGCGCCTACCTGGCGCTGGTGTTCTCCTCCGGCCTGAGCGCCGAGGTAGCGTCGGCGGCCATCGAGGCCGCCGACGCGCGCGGCGAGTCCGACGAGTTCATCCAGCCGACGGTGATCACCGAGAACGGCGAGCCCGTCGGCCCGATCGTCGATGGGGACGCGGTCGTGTTCTTCAATTTCCGGGCGGACCGCGCCCGGCAGATCACGCGCGCGCTGACCGAGGACGCC
>JANMPW010000254.1:0-1942 GCA_031370065.1 Acidobacteriota bacterium | reverse complement strand
CCCGCGCCGACGATCGCTCCGATGCCGAGAGCGATGAGCTGGATCGGACCCAGGGTCCGCTTCATCTGGTGCTGCGGCTCGTCGGCGTCCGCGAGGATCAGGTCGAGCGACTTGGTCCGGAGCAGCTTGCTGTTCATGCGAAAGTGCGGCGGACAATATCAGAAACCCGGCGCCGCGGGCACCGGGGGAGAGGGCCGCAGCCGGATCGCGGCGAACAGGAGTCCGAGGATCCCGACCAGCCCGATCCCGAGGCCTTCCCGCAGCCCGCGCGGGACGTAAAAAAATTCGACCCGATGCTTTCCCCCCGTCAGGCGCACCGCTCGAAAGGCCGCGTCGGCGCGCAGCACGGGCGTCGCGGCCCCGTCCACCGTCGCCCGCCAGCCCGATTCGTGGGTGTCGAGCAGGACGAGCAAGGCGCTCGTCGAGGTACGCGACTCGAGGACCACTCGCGAGGGACTGCGGGAGATCAGCCGCACGCCCGCCGCCGCGTCGGACCAGGCGGGATCACGCGCGAGCGGCTCCCCTTCTTCGAGCACGGCGGTATGCCGCGGGTCGATCGACGGCGAAAGCGCAACCCGGACCGCCTCGCCGGCCGGCACCACCAGGGCTTCCGGAACGAGAAAGGCGCGCGGCAGCGGCTCCACGGCCTCCATGATCGGGGCCGCGATCGGGCTCGGTGCTCCGTTTCCATCCAGGCCCGGGAGCACCACGACACCGACGCCCGTCAGCGCCGCTGCGCGCGCAGTGGGCGGGCGCAGGATTTCTTCGATTCTCGCAAGCGTCGGTCCGGCGCCGAAGGCCGCCGCGAGACCGTACCTCAGGCTGAGGGCTCCCTTGAGGGCCCCGGCATCGCGCAGGAGCTCCAATCGAGCGGGGTCCGGGTAGGGCGCCGGGTTGAGCGAGAGCCCGAGAGAGAGGAAACGGCGCGGAAACCCCACCTCGTCAACACCGAGGCGCGCGCGCAGCGCTGACAGAATCGCGGGCTCGACCGCATAAATCTTCGCCTCGGCAGTCGGCGCTGCACCGTTGGCGTGGACGACGAGGTCGGCCGCCAGGCCCACGATGAGGACCGCGGCCAGCAGTCGGGGCCGCCGCGCCCGGGCGAGCCAGTGCGCCAGAGCCAGCGCCGACCCGAGGGCGAGCGCGAGCGACCACGAGAAGAGAAAGCGCTCCGGCACCCGGAAGCTGCGCAGAAGTGGAGGCCCGGAAATGTACCGATAAGGGCCGGCGGACCCGAACGCGAGGACGAGGCCCGCGGTCCCGCCGAGCGCGCACGCAAGAAATTCGGCACGGGCAAGAGGCGCGCGGCGCCGCAGGACGAGATAGAGGCCCGAGAGAAAGAGGGTGCAGGGAATGGCTCCGGCGTACGCGGCGCTCTCGGGCCAGCGCGTCCCGCCGTCCACCGGCAGAAACACCATGTCGAGCTCGCGGCCCTGCGCCAGCGGCTGCCGATCCGTCGCATCCGGCGCGACTCCGCCCTGGCGGGAGGTTTCCGGCAGAAGCGCGGCAGTCGGAAGCACCGAAGGCGCGCCCAGCGCCAATGCCAGGGCGCCAGCGAAAATACAGTCGAGCAGCGCCTGGCGGCGGTGTATGGACGTCCATAGCAGCGCTGCGGCGAAGAAGGCGACCAGGGGCGCGGCCGCGAGCAGCACCTGGGGCCGGGACGCGAGCAACGCGAGGCCGCCCGAGACGGCCGCCCAGACCACTCCCGAGCGACGTCTCCCGCTGGCAATCCGGGACAGGCCGAACAGGCCGAGCGGAACGAGCGCCGATACGGCGACGGCATTGGGCCAGATTGCGCTCTGGATCATGCGCGCCGAAAGCATCCAGGCGATGCCACCGAAGAGCGCGGCAGCAGGCCCCGCTCGCTCGCGCACCAGGACAAAGACGGCGAAACCAGCGAGCCAGAAGTGCAAAAGCGTGAAGAGATCCGCGAGGCGAT
>JANMPW010000221.1:0-4159 GCA_031370065.1 Acidobacteriota bacterium | reverse complement strand
GCCTGCCTCGGCGGGCGGGAGCGGCTCTGGAACCTTTCGGGTCAGGGTCACGAACGACTCCTGCAGCACCTGAATGCTGAGGCAACCCAGCTGGGACTCCCATAGCCGGTCGAGCAGCACGGAGGCGCTCTCCCGCCTTTGGCCGGATGTGCTGCTGTGGCCGTAGACGAGCACGTTGCTGTCGAGGAACTCCCGCGGGGGCTCAGCGGCGCTCATGAAGCTCGTCGCGGGTCCAGGTGATCTTGCCCCTGAGGCCGAGATCGAAGGGATTCCTCAATCGGTGCAGGGCCCGCTCTCGCGCCTGCGCGTAGGCGTCGTTGTGACGAACGATCTCTTCGAGCGCCTCGACCATGAGACCCGAGATGGAAGTCTCGCGCTCGACAGCGAGGTGCTTGACCTTGCGGAGCAGCGCTTTGGGCACAACGAGGGTTACGTTCTGGTTTTCCACGTCTCTACCTTTATGGGTGTTGTCCCGAGAAGACGTCTTCACGTGAAAGAGTGTAGCACGTGAACACGTGGTATCTGCCGCGACGATCACGTAAACGCTGACAGGGAATGGCTTGTAAGTCCGGAGTTTATGGCTTTGGCAGGGTGGCCCACGGGGCGATCGCCAGGGCGTTCATGACGAGCTCGACCGAGAGGGCGGCGAGGATGATGCCCATGACGCGGACGAGGATCGACGCGCCCTGGCGTCCGATGACTCGCAGGATCGGCTCCGAGGCGAGGAAGAGCGCGTACGTGAGGGCGAGAACCACGAGCAGCACGACCGCGGTCTGCATCTGCTCGGGCACGGTGTACACGTCGTTGTCGGTCAGGACGATCACGGCCATGATCGTTCCGGGCCCGGCGATCGAGGGCACGGCGAGCGGAAAGACGGCGATGTCGCGTCCCGTCTCGCCCGCCGTTGGCGTGCTTTCCATGGTCCCGAAGAGCATCTGGAGGGAGAAGAGGAAGAGGATGATGCCTCCCGCGAGCTTGAGCGAGAGCAGATGGATGCCCATCGCGTCGAGGACGATCTGGCCGATGACGACGGCGCCGACGAGGATGATCGCGGCGTAGATTGTCGCGCGGCGCGCGACGCGATTGCGCTCCTGGCGGCCGAGCGAGGCGGTGAGCCCGGCGAAGAGGGCGAGGTTGCCGATCGGGTCGACGGTCGTCCAGATCAGCATGAAGTCGCGAAAGAGTTTTTCGAGCATGGGACCGCTTTCGCGCAACTATACGCCGGCGCGCGCGGGGTCTCAGTCGTACACGCCGTCGGCGAACCATGCGCCGGCCGCGCGCTCGCGGTAGATGCGGTAGAGGCCGCCGTCGGAGAGCTCGACGTCCCAATAGTCGCGATCGGCGGGAGCTTCGGTCCACCAGCCGTCCTCGAGGGACCAGGGGCCCGCGGCAATGCGGACGGAGCCCGCGATGGGCGGCGCGGCGTCGGGGGCGAGGGTCTTCAGTGACATGGGGCGAAGAGGAAATGCTCCTCCCTCACCCTGCCCTCTCCCCCCTTCGGGTGGAGAGGGAAATTCCTTGGAGCTCTCCATGAGGACTTCGAGTGGCAGGGCTGGCCGCAGCACCCGCACTCCGAGCAGTCCACGCCCGTTGCGGGGCGCAAGGCGGATGTGCGGCGAGGGCGGCGGGGCGTAGCCGCTGTCCGTGAAGCGCTCGGGGCGGTGGCCCTCGAGCGCGCGCGGGGAGCCGACGCGGCCCGAGCCGAGCAGCGCGGCGAGGCGCGCGATGGTGGTGGCGAGCCGATCGGGCGAAAGCGCGGCGGGGCCGAAGAGGGAAAGCTGCGCGCGGCGAGGCTGGTCGGGGTGCGCGGAAAAGGTGAAGCCGGCCACGGGAGCGCCGGGCGGGCGGGCCTCGAGCTCGAGGCGGACGAGGGTCAGGAGCGTCTTGACGTCGCGGGTGGGCGCGGGCAGCGCGATGGCGCGGGCGTCGTGGCCGTCGGAATCGAACTTCAGGGCGACTTCCAGACGCGTGCAGGCGAGGGCCTGCGCCTCGAGGCGGCGGACGAGGCGCTCGAGTGCTGCGTGCGCGACGAAGAGGAAGGGCTCGAGGGAGGCGAGCGGCCATTCGAGATCCATGCCCTCGGAGAAGGACGGCGGCGGCAGGTACGGCTCGAGCGGGCGCGGGTCGATGCCGCGCGCGGTCGCGTGGAGCTCGCGGCCGATTTCGCCGAGGCGGCTGGCGACTTCGCCTTCGGGCAGCTTCGCGAGGTCGCCGATCGAGCGAAGTCCCCAGCGCTCGAGGGTCGCGGCGATCTCGAGCGCGGGGGAAAGCTTCGCCAGCGGCAGCGGCGCGAGAAATCTCGGCTCCTCCCCTTCGGGGACGACGGTGGGCGAATCGGGAAGGCCCGCTGCGATACGCGCCGCGAGCTTCGACGCGGCCACGCCGACGCGCGCGGGCAGCAGCGCCTTCTCCGCCGCGCGCAGAATCTCGCGGGCAAGGGCCCCCTCCTTCCCGACTCTCCCCGACTCCTCCCGACTCCCCCCGACGAACATTGGATGCCCCTCCAGATCCAGGAACACCACCCCCTCCCCCTCATCCTCCACGCGCGGGGAGAACATCTCGGCCACTTCGAGCAGCGCTTCCTGCGCCGTGCGCTCGCACTCGCGGTCGCGGCCGCGCGCGACGAGCTTCGGGACGCGGGCGCGCGCCTGGGGAAGCGTCATGCCGGGCTCGATGCCGGCCCGGCGCGCCTTGCGCGTGGCGGCGACGATGCGCGCGGCGCTGCCGTTGCCCTCGCAGATCGCGACGGCCTCGTCCTTTAACTCCGGCTCGCTGCGCAGCCGCGCGGCCAGAGGAAAGAGCGGGACGAAGATGCAGGCGATTGACATGGCGCGAAGCGCCTGTCATCCCGAGCGCAGCGAGGGACCCCGGACTTTCCAAGCTCGGGGTCCCTCGTCGCTGCGCTCCTCGAGATGACAGGCTGAAGGCTCGGGATGACGTGTGAAAGGAGCCCGGGTCGTCGGGATGACGAGTGGGACCGTTAGCGTCATCCCCTCCATCACCCCCGTCCGCGCGCGCGCGTCTTTCTGCAGCACGAGGCGCGAGGAGATGCCGCAGAAAAGTCGCGGGGCAAGGCCCGCCCCCTTCCAGCTCGCGCGCGCAGAGTCGGCGGCGAGCACGGTTCCGGCGGCGACGCCGCTCACGCGGTAGGGGGCGAGCAGGAGCAGGACTGCGTGGCGCGAGCGGGCCGCGCGCTCGAGACGCACCCACGCGGCATCGGGCACGAAGCGTCCGCGCACGGGGGCAAGTCCCAGGTCCACGACGACGAGCGGGAATCCGGCCGCGAGCAGCATCTCCGCGCTCGCAACGGCGTCCTTCAAATTTTCGGGGCGCACCCAAAGCAGGCGATCGAGCTCCACACCCGCAGCCTCGGCCGCCTGCGGATCGAGATGGCTTCCGAGATCCACGAGCGCGGCCGCTTCGCCGCTCGATGTCGCCGAGGCAAGCGCCGCGATTCCGATCGAGAAGCGCCCGCAGGAGCGCCGGCCGGAGAGCTCGACGAATCCGCCGCGGGCAAGTCCTCCGCAGAGGAGGCGGTCGAGCGCGGGCACCATCGTCGGGATCGGGTCGCGCGCAGCGGCGGGCGTTGGAAGCTCGGACGCCCGCGAGAGCTTTGCGCCGAGTCCCGTCAGCAGGCCGAGGGCAGTCGTCTTCTTCGCGAGGCCTCTGCCTTCGAGAAGCGCTTCGAGCGCCAGGGCCTGCGCGGAGGTAGACACGGGAAAAGCAAAATAGGCGTAATAAAGGCGTAAGTCAATGAGATGTCTAAACCCCTCCAAATGCGGTAGATCCAGCCTCCAAATCCGGCCCTCGTATAGTGGCCGACACATGAGCCTGTTTCTCAAGGGACTGATCGTGGGGTTTTGCCTGGCGGCGCCGGTAGGGCCCATCGCGGCGCTCTGCGTGCAGCGCACGATCTCCAAGCGCTGGATCTCGGGGCTGGTGTCGGGACTCGGCGCGGCGGTGGCAGACGCCGTCTACGGCGCGGTCGCCGCCTTCGGCGCGACGATGATCTCGGAATTCCTGATCTCCGAGCGCACGTGGATGCAGCGGCTGGGCGGCGTAATCCTGATCTTCATGGGGCTGCGCCTCTTCCTGACGAAGCCGGCCCAGAAAGAAGAGGCAGTCGACGGCAAGGGGCTGACGGGAGATTTTCTTTCGA
>JANMPW010000195.1:0-5949 GCA_031370065.1 Acidobacteriota bacterium | reverse complement strand
GGGAGTGCTGCTGCCCCGGAAAGCGTAGACCTCCCGGGCGATCGAGGCGGCGATCTCCTGCGCCGGCAAGCGGATCGCGGCGCGCACGGCGGCCTCGATGCGCGCGTCGCCGAACTCCTGGCCGGCGGCGTCGCGGGCTTCCGACACGCCGTCGGATTGCAGAAGCAGGGTCTCTCCCGCCTCGAGCCGTCCATGCTCGACCGGCCACGAGATGCCGGTCTTGATCCCGAGCGGGTAGGCGCCCGCGCCGAAGCGCTGCCGCACGCTGCCGTCCGGCCGGATCGCGAGCGGCTGGGGGTGGCCCGCGATCGAGCCGCGCAACGCGCCGTCGGGCGAGAGGAGCAGGTAGACGCATCCGAAGAAAGCGCGCGGACTTCCCGTGCGGGAAAGGATGCGGTTCAACGTCGCGAACATGGCCGGCGCAGCGGGATCCACCTCGAGCTGCGTGCGGAAGGCGGCGTGCGCCACGGCCATGACGAGGCCGGCCGCCATTCCGTGCCCGGACGCGTCGCCGAAGAGGACGGCAAGCCGTCCGTCGGGCAGCGGCACGAAGTCGTAGATGTCGCCCCCGACCATGTTGGCGATCTCGTTGTGGGCGCCGAGCTCATAGGAGGCGGTCTTCGGAAGATCCTTCGGGATGAGGCTTGCCTGAAGCTCGCGCGCGAGCTCGAGCTCGTCGCGAAAGTTGATCTTGTCCACGAGCTCCATGGCCAGCAGCGTTCCGAGAAGAACCAGGGCGCCGATCAATAGGCCGTTGTCGAAGTAGAAGTGGTACTCGGTCGTCCGCCGCACGCCGCCCTCCACGTCCGTCTTCTCGTGGTTGTACGACGGCCCGTTGAAGGAGAGCAGGATGCAGACCAGGACGCCGAGGAAGAGCACGCGGCGTGCGGGGGCGAGGCGCCGGGACAGCCCGAAGAGGATGCTGTTGGCCGTCTTGAAAAACCGCCGGACGCGGCCGCCGGCGCGCTCGAGCTCGTCGCTGTCTTCGGAGGTCAGCTTCTCCTTCGCGTGCTTCCACTGGGAGGAGTAGAGGCCGGAGATGTCCGCGCGCCCGACGTCGCGAAACGTCGAGCGGAAGAGCTCGATCCAGTCGTGGCCCGAGGGCATGGTGATCCGTGATTATTCACGATCGTCGGGCCACTTAGCGACCACGGGACCGCCCGGAGCGGCCCCCGGGGTCGCCGACTCCCGGGTGACCTCCACGGCGTCGGGCCGCGTCGCGAGAGCGGGGTCCTCCGAGATGAGGCGGGCCCTGCCGGCCGCGTCGGGCAGGGCGATGCCGAGGCTCGTCCAGCGGCCGTTCTGGAGCATCTAGCCGCGGTACGTCTCTCCGGCCGGCGGCGGCGGGAAGTGCGACAGCGTGAGCACGGCGATGCCCGCCTTCGTCCCGAGGGGGTCGGGCGGCCCGGAGAACCCGACGTGCGTGTCGGAGAACTGGACGAACGAGAAAGGCGTGGGCTTTTCGCCGTTGCTCTTGCCGAGCAGATTCATGAGGCGGCCGCCCTCGCCCCGGGCTGGAGCGGCGACGCGGTAGAGGGCCCCTGCCCCGAGCGAAACGCCCGCGATCCTCAGGAATCGTCGCCGGTCGACCGGATCCATCGGGCCTCCTTCGAACCGGGCAGAGGGACCGGTTCGAAAGGGAATACACCGCGGCGGTCGTGCCGGATCACCGACGGGCGCGAATCGGGCTTTTTCTGGAAGGCCCGGTCAGAAGCCGAGCAGCGCAAGCTCGTCGAGCAGCGTGGCGACCTTCGGGTGCGCGGCGAGCTCGCGGTAGAGCCAGCCGTGGCGCTCGCGCAGCTCGTTCAGGCCAGCGCGCAGGGCGGCGCCGTCCTTCGAGACCGCGGCGGTGCGCAGTTTCTCGATCGCCGCGCGACCCTCGGCATCCAGCCGCTCGCCGACCTGCGCGTGGAGCGCGTCAAAGCTCTCGCGGACGCGGGAGGCGTGCTCGTCGGGCGGGGGCTCTTCGGCCATCCCGAACAGCCTATCAAAGGCGAGACGCGATCTGTGCGAGCGAGTCGAGCGTGGCGTCGGGCCGGATTCCGGTCCGCTCGAGGTCGTCCGGGCGGAACTTGCCCGTGCGGACGAGGATGCCCTTCATGCCGGCCGCCTGGCCTCCATGGACGTCCGACTCGAGGTCGTCGCCCACGACGGCCACCTCCGACGGCGCGACGCCGAGGGACGAGAGGGCCGCGGCGAAGAACGCGGGCGCGGGCTTGCCCACGAGCGTCGCCTTCTTGCCCGAGCCGTACTCGAGCGCCGCGGCGAAAGCGCCGACATCGAGCATGAGGCCGTCGTGGTCCCTCCAGTAGCGGTTGCGCGCGAGCGTGACGAGCTCGGCGCCCTCGAGCAGCAGCCGGAACGCGGGGTTCAGGCGGGAAAACGTCATGCGCTCGCCGAGATCGCCCAGCAGAACCGCGTCGGCGTTCGCCTCGACCGTCTCGATCCCCTCGAGGTCCTCGAGGAGCGTCTCGCGGGCGAGAAGGTGGCAGCGTCGAAAGCCCTTGCCGAGCAGGTACTCTCGGGCGGCCCGCGGCGCGGTGAAGACCGCGTCGGGATCGACCTCGAGGCCCATCTGCGCGAGGTCCCGAACGATGACGGAGCGCGGCCGGCTCGTCGTGTTCGTGACGAAACGGTGCGAGATCCCGCGCGCCCCGACCGCCGCGAGCGCCTCGACCGCGCCGGGGATGAGGCGCCCTTCCTGGTAGACGGTCCCCTCGAGATCCACGAGGAGCGCGGAAACGCCGGATAGGGGCCCGGTCACGCGGGGGGAGTGCCCAGTTGCTCGTAGAGAGTGAGCAGAGTCTGCGTGCCTTCCCCGCCGCGGCCTTGCGCTTCGAGCGCCGAGAGCAGCTGGTGCACGAGCGCGACGCCCGGCAGCGGCACGCCATTTTCGCGCGCGGTCTTCAAGACGATGCCGAGGTCTTTCTGCTGGTGCTTGATCGCGAAGGCCGGCTTGAAGTCGCGGTCCATCATCTTCTTGCCGAGCACGTCGAGCATCCAGGAGCTTGCGGCGCCGCCCATGAGCGCTTCGTGGAGGGCCGGCAACGGCAGCCCCGCCTTCTGCGCGAAGGCGATGCCCTCGGAGACGGCCATGAGCGTTCCGGCGACGACGATCTGGTTGACTGCCTTTCCGAGCTGGCCCGAGCCGGAGGGGCCGAGGTGCGTGATCCGCTTTCCCATTGCCTCGAAAACCGGCCGCGATCTTTCGAGGGCGGCCGCGTCGCCGCCGACGAAAAAGGTCAAGGTCCCGTCGGTCGCGCCCTTCTGTCCGCCCGAGACGGGCGCGTCGAGAAAGGTGAGGCCGGACTCCGCGAGCCGGGTCGCGATCGAGCGGGCGGCGTCGGCCGCGATGGTCGAGCAGTCGATGACGACGGTTCCTCTGGCGGCGCCGCTCGCCGTGCCCTCTGCGCCCAGGTGAACTTGCTCGACCTCCGGAGAATCGGGCAGGCATGAGACGACGATTTCGGATGCCGCGCCGACCTCGGCCGCCGAGCCGCATGCCTTCGCGCCGAGCTCCGCCGAAAGAGCTTTCACCTTTGCCGCCGTTCGGCTCGTCAGCGCGAGCGCGAATCCCGCCCGCGCAAGGTTGCGCGCCATCCCGGTCCCCATCGTTCCGAGTCCGACGAACCCCACCGTCATCGCCATGCGCGGCTCCTTATCGAATGCGAGAGGAGTTGATTCTAGACGCGAGGGTCCCGCGCCGAGCTCTCGGCGAGCTTGACTACGCGGAAGTAACAAACCCCTCACCCGTCCCTCTCCCCTCGGGGAGAGGGTTTCTCTTACGTCTACGTAAAGTCGATCCCCTGGACGTGCGGGGCGAGAGCGTCGCTCTGGAGCTCGCGGAGTTTCTTCAATCCCTTGCGGGCGAGCGCGAGAATCTCGGTGAGCTGCTCCTCGGAAAACGGCCGCCGCTCCGCCGTGCCCTGGATCTCGACGAAAGCGCCGGAGGCGGTGGCGACGACGTTGCAGTCGACGTCGGCTTCCGAATCCTCTTCGTAGGCGAGATCCAGCACGGCCTGTCCGGCGCAGATCCCGACCGAGACCGCGGCGACCGTCTCGCGCAGGGGCCAGCGCGGGATCTTGCCGTCGCGGCACAGCTTCGCGAGTGCCATCGCCAGCGCCACGCACGCGCCCGTAATTCCGGCGCAGCGGGTGCCGCCGTCGGCCTGCAGGACGTCGCAGTCGAGCGTGATCGTGCGCTCCCCGAGTCCCCGCAGCTCCGTGACGCTGCGCAGCGACCGCCCGATGAGGCGCTGGATCTCGAGCGTGCGCCCCCCTTGCTTGCCCTGCGCCGCCTCGCGCGCCGAGCGCGTGTGCGTGGCCCGGGGGAGCATCCCGTACTCGGCCGTGACCCAGCCGCTGCCCGTGCCCTTGAGAAATGCCGGAACGCGGTCTTCGACGGACGCTGCGCAGAGGACCTTTGTGTGTCCGAGCGAGATCAGGGCGGAGCCCTCCGCGTGGCGAGCGACGCCGGTTTCGATCGTGACCTCGCGCAACTCGGCGGGCTTGCGCCCGTCGGGGCGCGGCGTCGAGCGGCTCATGGCCGGCCCGCGTGCGTCGGCTGCGGTCGCGGCAGTGCGGTCGCTCGCACTGGCGGCGCCGTCGGAGGCACGGCCGGCGTGACGGCCGGCGTCAGCGTGGCCGGCGTCTCCGATCCGGGCGGTTCGATGACACTGCGGATGAAGAGCAGCGGTCGTGTCAGGTCCACATGGCCTCCAAGGGTTTCGGCGGGCTCGCCGTTGACGAGGATTCTCACACGGGCGGTCTCCGCCACGTTCTGCAGCGTGGTGTCGACGAGCGAGGCGACGATCGTCAGCTCCTCGTCCGAGCCGAACGCGAGCCCCGCGTCGACGGCCAGATCGAGCACGGCCTGGCCCTCCGGAAGCAGAAACGCGTTGCGCAGCTGCATCTTCGCCGGCACCGCAGACATCAGGCCCTCGCGGGTGGGGCCCTTCTGCAGCTCCGCGAAAAGGGCTCTCAGGAACGCGGCGCCGCCGGCGGGTTTCGGAATGTCCCTTTCTTCCGGGTGCAGGAGCAGCCCGTTCTGGTCGGGAAAGTAGAGCGTGACGCGGATCGTTTCAACCATGGGCGCCGGAGTCGCGCCCGGGGCCGCCGTCAGGGGCGCCGACGCGGCCGGCGAGACGCGCAGGAACGGGCGAGGTCCGCGCCGCGCGAACCGGGGCAAGCCGCTCCGATTGACGAAGAGAAGCGCCGCGACGGCGGCCGTCAGCACGGCAAGGAGGATCGCGGCCGCGCGCCGGCTCATGGTGTGGGCGTAGGACGAACGGCGGCGGGACTGCGCTTCGTGAAGAAGCGGGCGACGGCGCGCGCCACGGCGTCGGCGACCGTCTGCTGGAACTCCGGGTCCTTCAGCCTCTTCTCTTCCCCGGCGTTCGAGATGAACGCAAACTCGACGAGGACCGCCGGCATCGTCGCACCCACCAGGACTCGGAAGGGCGCCTGTTTGATGCCGCGGTTGGCAGTGTCCGAGATCGCATTCAACTCGATCTGGATCGACTCGGCGAGCTCGCTCGACTCCTTCAGGTGCGCGCTCTGCGCGAGGTCCCACAGGACGAAGTCGAGATCGTGATTGCCGGTCGTGTCCGCCGGACCGCCGCCGGCGGGCGCGCCGGCCTGGTTTTCTTCTTTCGCGACTTCCTGGGCAATCTTGTCCGACGCCTCGAGCGAGAGGTAGTACGTCTCCGAGCCCTTCGCGGATGCTGCCCGCGAAGAGTTGGCGTGCACCGACAGAAACAGGTCCGCCTTCTCGTGGTTCGCGATCGAGGCGCGGTCGTCGAGCGGGATGAGGACGTCCGAGTCGCGCGTGAGCACCGTGCGGCAGGAGAGGACCTTCGGCAAGGTAGCGACGAGCCTCTTCGCGATCTGGAGCGTCGCCTCCTTCTCCTGGAGCCCGCCCGGGCCGATGGCGCCGGTCTCGGTGCCGCC
>JANMPW010000172.1:0-9998 GCA_031370065.1 Acidobacteriota bacterium | reverse complement strand
AGCACGTCGTCGCGCCGGTCATAGAGAAAGCTCGGGCCGATCGCGGACTGTTTGATCGGAAAGGCCGAGCGCGGAAACTTCTCGAGAACGATCGTCGAGAGGTCCTGCGGATTGCTCGGCGCGATCTGCTGGTAGGAATAGCGCAGGCCGATCCGCAGCGATCCGAACTGGCGGGCGGACTCGAGAAAGACGCCGAACCGCTCGATGTTGATGTTCTGGATCGGCTCGCGACTGGCAAAGGCGGCGAAGGTCAGGGGCACGTCGAAGTTGAAGAGGTAGGGCTCGACAAAGTTCGCCACGATGTAGCCTCGCTGCGAGACGGGGGCGTACTGGGCTTCGAACGAGGCCGACTGCATCCGTCCGAACAGGTTGCGGTAGGACAGGCCGAGCGTCAGGAAGGGATCGCTCGACGGCGAAGCGCCGTTGGCGTACTGGTAACCCACGCCGTACAAGAGCGAGATCCGGCGCGCCTCGGTCAGGTTGATGGCGACGTTGTGCTCCTGGTTGTCCGGGTTCACCGGCTGGGGACGCACCTCGATCGAGCGGAACACGCCCGCCCGCGCGAGGTTCTTCTGCGTGTCGACGATCTTCTCCTCCGAGTACGGCTCGCCCTCCTTCCAGGCGACCTGGCGCAGGATCCTGTCGGAGTCCGTCACGGCGTTGCCGCGCAGGATCGTCTTGCCGAAGAAGGAGCGCATCCCCTCGTCGACGGTGTAGACGACGTCCACCTTCGTCTTGTCCGGCGAGAGCGTCCAGCGGTCCCGGACGGCCGCCTCGCGCCAGCCGGTGTTCCAATAGCGGGAGGTGAGGGCGGCGACATCCTGCCGCACGGCGCTCGGATTGAAGGGCTCGCCCTCCCGCACGACCACGAGCGCGTCGATCTCCGTGGGCGAAAGGTGGTCGACTCCCTCGATCCGGCGACTCGCCACGAACGTGCGCGGGCCCTCGACGATCGTGATCGCCACGTCGAGCAGGTCCGGCTTCGAGCCTTCCGTGACGGCGGGTTTCTCGACCCGCGCCGAGATCCAGCCGTGGGTCTGGTAGTAGCCGAGGACGGCGCTCGCGTCGGCCTCGAGGTCTCCGTCGATGAGCCGCCCCTTCTGAAGCAGCGGCAGTCCCCGGGGTCGGGTGACGATCAGCGTCTGCAGCGTCTCGTCCGAGACCGAGGCGTGGCCCGTGAGAACGACCTTCTCGACGGCATACTTGGCGCCGGCGTCAACCGCGAGCTTCACCGTGACCGGATCGCTCCCCTTCGCCACCGCCGTCACCTCTGCCCGATAGCGGCCGGCACGCTGCAGGGCCTCGCGCCTCGTGTTCGCCCATTGCTCGAGCAGGTCCTCATCGAAGCCCTGCCCCTCGAGCAGGGCCAGGATCTCCTTGCGGGCCTGCTTCTGCTTGATCCCGGTTGCCTCGATGACGTATGGCGGCCCCACGTTCAGGCGGTAGACGGGCCGAATGCCGCCGTCCTCGGTCGGCTCCGCGGCGATGAGCTCGGCGACCGCCTTGAACCGCCCCTGATTGAGCAGGTATTTCCGAAGCCGTTCGGCGCCGGCACGGACCCGCGACTCGCGATAGGGCGATCCGACCTTGAGCTTCGAACTGGCCAGCAACTCCTGCGCCGTGAAGGGCTCGACCTTGCCGTCGAAGAACGGCGTCGCCACGCGGGCACGCTCCCCGGCGGCGATTCGGTAGACGACGTCGACCATGAAGGTGCCGGCCTCGAACGTCGCCTCGGGCGAGACTTCGGCGTGGACGTAGCCGTCGGCCGCGAGCTTGCGCTCGAGCGCCGAAGCCCCCTCGGTCAGCGCGGTCCCGTTGAAGGGGTCACGCTCGGAGAAGGCAACGGCGCGGCGCATGTCTTCGCGCGACAGCGAGCTCTTTCCGTCGAAGCCGATGCGCGCGACGCGATAGGAGCGCCACAGGTGGATGGTCACGGCCACGCCCCCGTCCGCCGTCGGCTCGGCCGCGACGAGGACGTTCGAGAAGTCGAGCGTGGCGAAAAGGTTCTGGATCGTCGCGCCCGTGTCGTCCCGGGTCAGAGGCCGGCCCGCGTACAGGTCGACGAGGCTCTCGATCTCGCTCGAGTCCGCCGGGCCGTCGCACGTGAACGCGACCGACTCGATCGTCCGGCCCAGGAGCTCCGGCTTCACGTCCTCCCCCCCTGCGCCCGCGGCAGCGCTCCCGAGGGCGGCGGCGAGAACGAGCCGAGCGCCAAAGCCCCGCATCACAGCCGTTGGCGCCGGCGGAAGCTGATCGAGAGGATCCCGTTGTCGTCGCGGATCAGCTGGACGAGGATCGTGTCGGTGGCCTGCCACTCGACCCGGACGATCGGCTCCTTGCTCGAGTCGAGCGCGATCGAGGTCGTGACGGAAAGATCCTGGGTGATCTGCTTGCCGATGGTCGAGCGGACGGTCGTGAGCTGGCCGCCGGAAAACACCGGATCGATCTGGAAGCGGTCGAGCTTGAAGAGGCGCTGCGTTTGTCTCTGGATGCCGCCGGTGACCGCTCCGCTGATGGCCCCGCCCGCCGCCGAGACGAGCTGGCTCGTCGTGTCGGCCTGGACCCGGGAGTCGGGGGCGGTGCCGGTCAGGAGCAGGCCGAGGATCGCGTCGTTGGACAACGGCGGGTCCGACGTGAAGTTTGCCGAGATGCGGGGCCACGTGCCCACGAGCAGAACGACGAGATTGTAGCCCTTGACCTCGGCGCGGGCGCGCAGGTCGACGAATGGGGCGATGCGGGCCGTGTTCGAGAATGTGAGCGTGCCGGCCTCGATCTCGTAGCGGATGTCGCTGAAGACGACCCGCCCCCCCTCGTCGAGGATGACCTGCCCGATGAGCACGGGCTCCTGGACCGTTCCCCGAGCGCGCAGGTCGACCGTTCCGGACAGCCGCGCGAGGTTGTTGCGCACCTCGAGCGCCGCCGCGGAGACGATCCGCACGTCCAGCGTCGTCCGTTCCTTCCAGGGCTCGCGCGCCGCCCACGCTCCGCCGGGCCGGCTGCGCTCGAGCAGGTCGGAGAGCGTGACCTCGACGTCCTTCGAGTACGTCCCGCGCAGGAGCGTGACCTCGCCCCGCAGCTGGTTGCCGGACTCGTCGCCGGCCGCGACGAGGTCGGCGTCCACGGTCAGCCGCATCGCCGGGATTGCGCGCACGGCGACGCGGCGCCCCTGGATCGTGAATCGGAAGTCCTTCACCGCGCTGCCGGCCAGCCGGAAGTTGCCGGCGACGAACGCCTCGCCCTCGCCGACCTTCGCGCGCAGCCCCTCGATCTCGCCGCCGGATCCGAGCAGGCGCGCGCTGCCCTCGATATCCTCGAAGACGTAGCCCGCGGTGCGGAAGCGCCCGTTCTCGATGCGGAGTGAGCCGTTCCAGGCCGGGCTTTCAAAGAGGCCGGCGACAGCAAGGTCGACAGAGAGGTGGCCGGCCAGGCCGAGATCCGGCAGCGCGAGGGCGAGCAGCGACGCGTCCGTGCTGCCCGTCAGCCTTCCCTCGACCGTCGGCTGCTGCGCCGCGAGGTCGAGCGCGCCGTGCAGCCGCAGGTCCACGCCCTCGCCGACGGCGTGCACGTCGCCGAGCACGATCCGGCCCCGGTCCACGGAGACCTTGACGTCGCCTGCGCTCTTCACCAGCGCGGGACGATCGCGCGCGTCCAGCCGGGCCTCGGTGACCACGAACTCCCCGGAGGGTTTCTCCCCTTCCCCTGCGGGAAAACGGACGCGGCCGCGCGCCGCCAGAGCGCCGCCGTCGCCGGCCGGCAGCGCGGCGGGCGTGAAGAGGAGCAGCGCCGCCAGATCGCGCACGTCGATCCCGACGTCGAAAGCGAGCGGCGAAGCGGACAGGTCCCCCTTCGCCGATAGGCTCCAGCGCTCCGGCACCGCGAGATCGCCCTGGAGGTCGCCGTGGACGACGCGCACGGATAGGCGCGGCTCCATCGCCGCCGGGATCGCGTGTCCGTAGAACGTCCCCTCGGAGAGCGACGCGGACGCCGTCAGGTCGGGCTTGTCGAAGGAGCCCGAGCCGGCGAGCTCGAAGGAGAGCCGGCCGGAGACATCGGGCGTCACTTTCTTCAGCGTCCCGAGTGCCTCGAGCGGAACGCCATCTCCGGCCGCGCGCGCTTCGAACGTCTTTGCGCGGTAGTCGATCGCGAAACGTCCGCCGAGCATCCCGCCGCCGATATCGGCCCGCATGTCGTCGAGCTCGAAATGCCCTGGCGTGAGGGCCATGCGCCCGGTGATCCGCGAGACCTTCTGGCCCCAGAGGACCGCGTCGTCGAGGGCGGCGGCACCGGACCCGGTGATCCCGTCGGAAGGATTGCCGACGAGGGGGAAGCTCCCGGTCAGGCGGCCCTCGATCGGGTAGTCGAGGTCCAGGTACTCGAGAAAGCGGGACACCGGATAGTCCTTGGCCGTCACGGCAAGATCCACCGTGGGCCGCGCCGGGTCCTTGCGGTAGCGCGCCGTCCCTTCGAGCGAGAGCGTCGCGCTCCCGTCGTACGCGCGCAGGGGGTGGAAGAGGAAGGCGCCGTCGTGCATCTCGGCCGCTCCGTGCACGCTTCCCAAGAGCACCCCGCTGTAGCGCGCGTTTTCGGCCGAGAACTTCGCCGTCACGTCGGGGTCGCCCCAGGACTTCGCGATGTGCCCCGCGACGTCGCCGCTGCCGCCGAAACCGAGAGGGCTCGGCACGGACCCGGAGGCCGCGACGAAGTTCTGAAAGAGACGATCGACCTCCGCCAGGTCGCGCGAGCGCAGCTGGAAGTCGAAGTCGGGCATCCACTCCCCGATGCGCAGGCCCCCGGTCGCCTCGAGCGTGGACGACGAGAACCGGAACGCGGTCGCCTCGAATCCGATGCGCCCATCCACGACTGCGAGGGAACCGCCGCCGCCGATCGGGATCCCGAACCGGCCCCGGACGATCGAAACCGCCGGGCCCGGCTCGATCGAAAGCCTCGCCGCGCCGTTGGCGCGCGCGATCCCCCCTTCGGACCAACGCAGCGTCGCGGCCAGCGCCGCCGATCCCGAAAGGCCCGTCCCCGGCAGCTTGAGATCGCCGAAGAAGCGCTCGACCGAGATCCCCTTGCCTTCGAGAGAGAGGGTCATGGGCTGCGGACGGCCGTGCCCGGCGAGATTCTCGATGCGCAGCATGCCGGAGATGTCGCCGCCCGCGTAGCGCGCCTTCTCGATGTGTGCGACGAGGGCCGATGGCCGGGCCAGCACGGAGGCCTCGAGGGCCTCGACCGGAAAGCCCTTGGCGTCGAGGGCGGGCACGCTCAGCCGGCCCGTGATCCGGAAGCCCCCCTGCAGTGGCAGCGAAAGCTGCGCCTCCACGCGCGCGTCGCCGCCGAAGCCGAGCGCCGAGTGGAACACCCGCTCGACCTCGGCCACGTGGAGCTCGCCCGAGGCCCGCAGCAGGATCTCCGGATTCTTCAGGTCCTCGACGGAGCCCGACGCGCGCAGCTCGCCGAAGTCTCCCACGATGCGCAGGGACTCGATCTGCAGGCCCGATGCGGGGCCGGCGTGGAAACCGAGGTCCACGCCGAAGACGAGCGGCTCGTCGCCGGCCAGCCGCACGGTCGTCCTGCGGCAGGCGAGGGATCCACGGTAACGATTGCCCGGCAGAGACGCGAGCTCGGCCGCGAAGTTCTCGAGGCGCCCGTCGATGTCCGACTTGCGCCCCTGGAACTCGAAGGTGCCCTGCTGCACGACGAGCTCCCCGATCTTCACCGAGAGTCCGCCCTTCGACGCAGGCCGCGAAAGACCCGGCGGAAGGTTCCAGGTCCCGTCGGCAAACTGGACCAGCGAAATTTTCGGGTGCACGGCGCGCACGCGCCCGAAGCGCAGCTCGCCCCCGGTGACCGACACGCCGCCGCCGATCGTCAGCTCCTCGGCCTCGAGCAGCGGCCCCTTCGGAACGCGCGGGTCGTTGCCGACGCGGATGTCGGCCAGGTGCACCGAGGGCGGAAAGATCGAGAAATCGACCCGCCGAAAGCTCACCGGCCGCTGCAGGAGCTCGGAGAGTCGCTGTTCCGAAACGCCCTGGAAGAGCGACTGGAACCGGTCGGAGTTCCAGATCGCGTAGCCGGCGAGAACGAGGAAGACGACGACGAGGACAAAGAGCCGGGACGTCGAGAGAGGTTGCGCCTCGTGCGGCGCCTCATCCCCCGGGCGCATGCGGACCTAGTTTCCCGTAACGGAAGTCATCGCGCAGTCGGGGTTCGTAGGGGCGGGGCTTGTCCCCGCCCGCGGGCGGCCGCAAGGGCCTCCCCTACGACCGACGCCATGATCACGACTTCGGTTACAGAACACCCTAGACTCCCCAGGAGAGCTTCCCTGCGAGCTGATCGAAGTGATCGGACTCGGCGGGGCGCAGTAGTGTCACCGCGGACGCGCTCGACTTCACGTCGACCGGGCTGCCCGCGAGCACGGGAAATCCCTCCTGGCCGTCGAGGGTCAGGTAGACGCCGCCGTCGCGCCGCTCGGGCCCGAGCACGCTCACGCGGATCCGGGTGGAGGCCGGGACGACGAGGGGCCGCTGCCCGAACGAGTGCGGGCAGATCGGCGTGATGACGATCGCCGGAAGGGCCGGGTGCAGAATCGGTCCCCCCGCGGAGAGGTTGTAGGCGGTCGAGCCGGTGGGCGTCGCAACGATGACGCCGTCGGCCCGGAACTCGGCCACCGGCCGCCCGTCGAGCGCGACCGTGAACGTCGAGATGCGAGCGAGGGCTTCCCGGTTCAGGACGGCGTCGTTTAAGACGCGGTACTTGCCATGGTGCGGCCCGCGCGCGATGGACACGTCCATCCGGCGCCGCCGATCCTCGCGGAACCGGCCGGCGAGCATGTCGTCGAGGCGCTCGATCGCTTCCTTGCGGGAAAGGCCTGCGAGAAAGCCGAGCGTTCCGAGGTTGACTCCGAGCAGCGGGGTGCCCGAAGGCGCCGCGCGGGCCACGGAGAGCAGGGTCCCGTCGCCTCCGAGAACCAATACGAGGTCCGATTCCCGCGCGATCCGGGTGCGGGCGACCCCGCCCGAGCGGCGAAGGGCCTCGGCCGTCTCGGTGTCGAAGACCACGCGGCAGCCCCGGCGCCGGAGCGCCTTCTCGAGTGTCGCGGCCAGACCCACCGCCGAAGCGGAGCCGATCTTGGCCACGATCCCAACGCGCCGGAACTTCGGCGCGGACCGGCGGGACTCCTTCATCCCGCTCAATTTACACGAAATCCGAGCAAAAACTCCTCGTTGCCGCGGGCCCCGCGGATGGGCGAGCCGATCGAGCCCATCACCTCGAGGCCGAGCTGCCGGCCGGCCTCCGCGATCTCCGCGACGACGCGCCGGCGCACCTCTTCCGAGCGCACCACCCCGCCGCGGGGGACCTCTGCGCGTCCTGCCTCGAACTGCGGCTTGACGAGCGTCACGATCGCGGCCCCTGCCTTCGCGAGCCCGGCGACTGCAGGCAGGATGAGGCGCAGCGAGATGAACGAGACGTCCACCACGGCCAGGTCCACGCGCTCGGGGACCTCGTCCTCGGAGAGCGATCGCGCGTTCACCTTTTCGCGGACGAGGACGCGCGCGTCCGACCGGAGGCGCGCGTCGAGCTGGCCGTGACCGACGTCCACGCTGTAGACCCGCGCGGCGCCTCTCTGCAGCAGGCAGTCCGTGAAGCCCCCCGTCGAGGCACCGACGTCGAGGCACACGAGTCCCGCGGGATCGATGGCGAAATGGTCGAGGGCCGCGGCGAGCTTGACGCCCCCTCGCGACACGTAGGGGTGCGGCGGGCCGGCCACGGCGATCTCGGCCGACGCGTCGAAGGTCGCCCCCGCCTTGGCTCCCGGCCGGCCGTCCACCTCGACGAGCCCCGCGAGGATCAGGGCCTGCGCCTTTTCCCGCGTCGGCGCGAGCCCCCGCGAGACGAGGAGGAGATCGAGGCGCCTCTTCAACTTCAAAGCGCGATCACGACCTTCATCGATCCTTCGGCTTCCCGCGCCCGCGCAAAGGCCTCGACGGCCTGCGCGATCCCGAAGCGGTGCGAGACCAGGTCGGCGACACCGATCCGGCGGCTCGCGATCGCGGAGAGCGCCTCGCGCGTGTCGTCGGGGCCGCACGAATAGGACGGGACGACCGAGATCTCCCGGAAGTAGAGCTCGTAGAGGTCCACCGGCCAGACTTCTCCGGGCGGCGCCATCGTGAAGACGAGCAGCGTACCGCCGGGCGCCACCGTCTTCAGGGCTTCGAGGATGACCTCGGACTTGCCGGGGCAGACGAACACGAAGTCGAACCCGCGTCCCTGCGAGAGCCGCCGCGCTCCGGCCGCCAGCGGCTCGCTCGCGACGTCGACCACGCCTTCGGCACCGCTCGCCTCCGCGAGCGCGAGACGGGACCGGACCCGGTCGGCCGCGCCGATCCCGATGGCTCCGGACGCCCGGGCAACTCGGATCGCGAGCTGCCCCGCCGTGCCGAGGCCCACGCAGAAAAAGGACCGGCCGGCGGCGAACTTTCCCCGGCGGAAAGCCTTGAGCACCGTCGCCAGGGGCTCGGTGAAGCTGGCCTCCTCGTCGGAGACCCCGTCCGGGATCTTCCGGGTGTCCCGCGAAAGATTCCCCGCGGGAATCCGCACCGCCTCGGCCATCCCGCCTGGATCCAGATGCGAGGACCGCCACTCGGCGCAGTGCACGTACTGGCCGGCCTCGCACTCCCGGCAGGCGAAGCACGGCACATGGTGGTGCGGCACGACGCGATCGCCGGGCGCGAACTCGGTCACGCCTTCGCCGACGGCGAGGATCTCCCCCGCCAGCTCGTGACCGAGGACGGTGCCGGCCTTGCGCCGCGCGTACCAGTCGAGCAGGTCCGAGCCGCAGATCCCGGAAACGCGGGGCCGCACGAGCGCTTCGCCGGGACCGATCGCCGGCACCGGCATCTCGACGACGGCCACACCCCCCGAGGCGTCGATGCGAACGGCTCTCACGGGAGGGATTATCGGTCAGACGCGATACGCTGGCGATCGCCGTCATGCCCGACCCCTCGATCGAGAGCATCAGCGACACCGCCCGCTGGGTCGCCCTGTATCGGGCAATGGAAAGCGAACGGCCGGACGCCCACTTCCGGGACCCGTACGCGCGGCGGCTCGCCGGGGCCCGCGGGGAGCAGATCGCGCGAGCCCTGCCGGGCTTCCAGTCGGGGCTCTGGCCCATGGTCGTGCGCACCTGCGTCTTCGACGAACTGATCGAGCGCGCCGTCTCACGGGATGGCGCGGACACGATCGTGAACCTCGCCTCCGGGCTCGACGCGCGCCCCTGGCGGATGCGCCTGCCCCCGTCGCTGCGGTGGATCGACGTGGACCTTCCCGAGATCCTGGCCTACAAGAAGGAGCTTCTTGCGGGCGAGCGCCCGGCCTGCGTTGCTGAGTCGTTCGCGGCCGACCTGACCGACGCCGCCGCCCGCCGGGAGCTCTTCGCGCGCATTGGACGGGTCTCGCGCAAGGCCCTGGTCTTGACCGAGGGCCTGCTCGTCTACCTCACGGCCGATGAGGTCGCCGCCCTCGCGAGCGACCTGCACGCCCCGGAGAGCTTCCGTTGGTGGGCCATCGACATCGTCTCGCCGCCGCTGCTCCGGCGGCTCAACAAGCGATGGGCCCCGACGCTCGCCGCGGGACGCGCAATCCTGCAGTTCGCGCCCGAAAACGGCACGCGGTTCTTCGAGCCCTTCGGGTGGAATGAGGTCGAATACCGCTCGACCTTCGAAGAGGGCCACCGCTTGAATCGTCAGATGCGCGGAGCGTGGATCTTGCGCCTGATCGGGAGACTCTCGTCGGCGGCGAGCCGCGAGAAAATGCGGCGCATCGGCGGGATCGCACTGCTCGGGCGGACCTAACCCGCGATCTCCCGAACCCCCGCGACCAGGCGCTCGACTTCCTCCGCGGTCGTGTAGCAGGCGCAGCCGGCGCGGACGACGCCGTCCTTTTCGCGGCCGAGGCGCCGGACGACCGTCAGGGCGTAGAAGTCGCCGCTCGACGCG